>DAIQOB010000155.1:0-6605 GCA_036788075.1 Syntrophobacteraceae bacterium | reverse complement strand
GATTTTAGTTCCCCCCCACAGTCTTTTTGTCATGGGCGACAACCGGGATGAGAGCTACGACAGTCGGTTTTGGAAGTTCGTGGACATGAATGAACTGAAGGGCGAAGCCTTCATCATTTACTGGTCCTGGAATGCTGAGGGGAAACTGTCCTGGAAGCCTTCGGAAAGCTTTATTCGATGGAATCGTATCGGCAACTTGCTGCATTGAAGCTTATGAGGCCGGCAGCACCATTCCTTCCCCTTCATGGTGCTGTTCCGTCGTCCACAATTTTTCTCACCGGGTGCAGTCCTTTCGGGCTGCACCTGATTTTCTTCTGCTGGAAGTTTTTTCCGCCCGCCTGAAATCAATTGCCACTGCTTCCATTCCCAACAGAGTACCGGGAATTTCCCCAGGACGTCCTTTTCGCTTCCAATCCACTGGGGCTGAGATGTGCTTGCCCTTTAAAATGTTATGGAGCGTAAAGCAGACAATCCTGGCAGTCGGTCCAGTAAGCGTCGAGCTCGGCGCTCCAGCCTGCTTCCAGCTCCAGTATTTCCTTCCCGGCTTCCAGTTGCTGCCGCAGGACACCGTCACCCAGAAGGATGTCTATGGGCAATTTTTCCCACTCGTATTCATAGGGAGGAGGCAGCCACAGAAATTCCTCGCCATGGACCTGCGCGAACGCCTGGAGCAGAGCCAATCCCAGGCGGTAGGGCCGAAAACGAGCTCGATCTGTGACGTGAATTTGAAAACCGTAACAGATTTTTTCTTGCCATTTGTCAAAAACCGGTTCAAAACAAACGGGACGAAGCACGACACCCTCGAGCACGGTTTTGCTCAAGCAACGGCTGATATTTTTTGGGTCCAGGAAGGGAGCGCCAAAGAGATGAAAAGGAAGTGTCGTTCCGCGGCCTTCGCTGACATTGGTACCCTCCAGGAGCACCATTCCGGGATAAACCAGAGCAGTCTCCCAGGATGGCATATTGGGGGAAGGATAGACCCACTGCATCCCCGTTTCAGGGAAAAAATCTCTCCGGTTCCATCCCTGGAGGGGTATGACATCCAGGTCACAGGGGATCTTGCACCGGGAGACAATATAGCGCGCCAGCTCCCCCAGGGTCAGGCCATGCCGCATGGGAAGGGGATAGCGCCCCACAAACGAACGGTGATCGTCCCGCAACAGGTTGCCCTCCCTGTGCAGCCCCCCTATGGGGTTTGGTCTGTCGAGCACCACCACCTTGATTCCGGAGCGTGCGGCAGCTTCCATGCATAGCCCCATGGTGACTCCATATGTGTAGACCCTCGTCCCCACATCCTGCAAATCAATGAGCAGCACATCAATCCCCTCCAGCATTTCAGGAGTCGGCTGACGAACGTTCCCATACAGGCTCCAGACACGGATGCCGTGAGTGGCATCCCAATCATCATCGGACTCCTTCATGTTGGCCTGTTTTTCGCCATAAAATCCATGTTGAGGAGAAAAGAGCACCTTCAATGCCCCTCCTGCATCCATCAGGAGGTCCGGCACACCCAGAAAAGACTGGCTGACCGACGCCTGGTTCGCCAGAAGGCCCAATCGAGCGGAGTGCAGCCAGGAGGGAGGTTTTTGAGCAAGGACTTCGCAGCCTAAAAGGAACACTGAGGATTTCATCTGTACATGCCTCGCTGTTGAGATTTCGAACAGAAAAGGGGCGTATCGCCCATGTGAGGATCATCCATGCGTGGTCGAGCATTTGGATTATGTTGCAAAGAAGAGATGAACGAATGTTGTGCGGGAAGGGCTCTGTCAGGCTTCTGGATAACGCTTGGCGGTGCTGAGCGGCAGGTGAATGATGAATTTGGCGCCTTGTCCGATCTTGTTCTCCAATTCTATCCATCCACCGTATTGTCGTACAATCTCCTGGCAATGGTAAAGGCCAATTCCCATCCCCATACTGCCGGTAACGCCATTGCTGGAGGATTTGGTGCTGAAGAAGGGCTGAAACACCTTTTCTCTCAAGGAGTCGGGAATACCCGGTCCACTGTCCTGAATACACACATGGATTCCTGAACTGTCGTGCCAGGTTTTCAGCCTGATCTCCCTGGTGGAGGAATCGTCCTGCATCGCCTCGGCAGCATTCCGCAGAATATTTCCAAAAACCTGGCTGAAATCGGCCGATACCCCTCTGAAGAGGGGCAAATCGGAAGCAAGATCCCATACCTTCTTGATGTCCGATTGAAAATAGGGGTGAGATTCCAGAAAAAAGACCTCTTCTTCCAGAAGCTCGTTCAATGGCAGCCATTCGGTCTGGCGTGTCTGAGAATCCTTGACACGTTTCACAATGGTTGCCATGATTTTTCTCATACGGATGGCTTGGTTCTTGATGCTGTTGATATTCTCCACCTCAGGGTGAACAAGCTGCAGCAGCTCCGCCTGCCCCATGATGTAGGTCAGAGGGTTGTTCAAGTTGTGGAGAATCCCCGCAACGAGTCGTCCGGTATGAATGAGGGGCTCAACCTCGGAAAACCTTCCCACCTGTTCTTTCCATTGTTCCTGAAAGACACGGAGCTGCTCCCTGAGATCAAGAATTTCCTTTTGCACTTCCTGAGCCGATTGCAGTGATGCACGCGCTCTGTCCAGGGTTGCTTTGAGGGAAATGAGATCTATGGGTTTCGTGATAAAATCAAATATGTTCATCCTTATCCCATCGATCGCGGATTCGAGCGTTCCGTATCCGGTGACGACAATGATGGGAGTGCGCGCATTGATTTTTCGTATTTCTCCAATCAACTCAATACCCGACATGCCCGGCATACGCAAATCGGTCATGACGAGCTCCGGTTGCACTGTTCGGAAAATATCAAGCCCCGTTTGACCTTCCAACGCCTGATGGACATCATAACCTTCGTCGTCCAGAAATTCTGTAAGACCTTCAATGACGGATGGCTCATCGTCTACGATCAAAATAGGAGTATCTCCACCTGCCATTTTAAGTATCCTTCTCTCTTCTAGACGACTGTCCCACTGGGCTTCCAGAGACTACTGGCCAGATAATCAGCCTTCCCTGCAAGCACCCCTCAGAAATGCAAGAAGCCACATCCCATTTTGCATCAAATCGAACTCTCAATTCTTTCCGCACAATGGGCCCCCATGGCTTTTGTTCTCAAGGCGTTTTGTCGCATGGATGAGCAGGGACATACTCTATGCTTTCAAAACATTTTTTTCAATGATTTTATGCCATACTCATCCAGCAAGTTTCAATGAAGGACCGCGCGCGTAATTTCTTCCACTTCATCGATATCCAATGGTTTCTTCAAATACCGATACACGCCGTACTTGTTGGCATCTTCTTCATATTGAGCCTGGGGCAGTGCGGTGACAATCACCACCTTTGTGGGAAGGCTTCTGTCCCGAATCCACTTGAGAACTTCGATTCCATTCATGCCAGGCATTTTGATATCCAGAAAGAGGAGACCGGGGTTCTTTTCGTCCAGCACGCGGATCGCTCTCCTGCTGTCACTGAACATATGCAGGGGGTAATCGTCCCCCAGAAGGGCATCGAATGAATCGAGTATCCCCTGATCGTCATCCACTACAAAGATCTCTTCTAAGCTTTTCATGGTCCATGCTCCTCAAGGTCTTTTTCCACACCCCTCCAGAAAAAGATAAAATAGGGTGAGTTGGCTTCACTCCATTGATGTCGTCCTTAGCCATGCACTGCAGGGAGGGCTCTCTCTGACAAGCGCCGGAACGGATGCCGCACGTTTCACATATGTAACAAATCGGTCGGCATCACACAGCCGTGCACTGATTCTTCGACAGGGAAAACCATGCTGGAACATGCTGCGATTCTTGTCGCGCTCTGGTGATACCTTATAACAAGAAGAGTGCCACATACCTCTTTGAGGCTAAGCTTTTGAATTAAGATGGATAAACCTGAACTTAGGGTTTATGGAGGGAGAGCGTGGCAGGATTGTGCACAGGATTGAGGGCAAATTACATGGATCCGTGGTCACCAGCGGGAGGGAGAAGCACTTCTCCGCTGCAGGGCAGACACACAGAAAAGCAGGTGCCCGCTCCCGGGAGGCTGGAAACTTCTACATGTCCGCCGTGCTCCGTGATCACCTTGTGCGTGATGGCCAATCCAAGACCCGTGCCGGCATCTTTTGTCGTATAGAATGGATTGAAAATGTTTTTCACGTCTTTTGAATCGATGCCCGGGCCTGTGTCCTTGAAACGGATACACATCCATCCCTGCTGGACAGAGGCCCCGGCGCCCCCGGAAAAGGAAACATCATTTTCAACGGACACTTCGACAGTCAGTTCCCCGCCTGCAGCCATGGCCTGCACTCCATTGAGGAGAAGATTGTGGAACGCCTTCACCAGCTGATCTGCATCGGCTCTCAGGCAGGGCAAAGCGGGATCGAATCGGCTGCTGAAAACGATGCCGTTCTCGGAAAAATCTCCTTCGAACAATTCTACGCACTGCTCGATCAAAGATCTCACATCGACCCATGTCAGGTGATATTTGGGTTCTCGAGACAATTCCAGGAGATCGCTCACCAGACGGTTGATCCTTTCCAGTTCACGGGGCACCGTCCGATTGAATTTCTCCAGAAAGCCCGGTTTTTCGACCTTACGCGGCAAGAGCTGAACAAAGGTTTTGATGGCGGAAAGTGGATTCCTGATTTCGTGGGCCATACCTGCAGCAAGTGTTCCCAAAGCGGCGAGGCGCTCGGCCTGCCGAATGCGGGCTTCCAGCTTCTTGAACTCCGTAATGTCATGCAGGTTGGTAATGAGCTCGTCGAGGGTGCCGTCTTTCCCCCACAGGGGACTGCAGCTGGCGAGTAGGACCTGCGTTTCCGACCCTCTCTCCACCATGATCTCATGCTGCACGGTTCCCACAGGGTCGCGGAGATTCTCTTCGATGAAACTCCTCAGTGAGAGGGCATCCTCCAGCAGTTCGAAGACCGAGCCCCCTTTCTCGACGGACTGTTTCACGCCCAACAACCGGCACGCGGCTGGATTGATTGTGGCAACTCTTCCCGTGTGGTCGACGGAAAGGAGCCCATCACTCATGGTGATCAGAAGATTTTCCGTATAGCGCTGGAGATGCTGGATCTCTTTCAATTGGAGCTCGAGCTGTTTTCTTTGCTGGAGAATTTCCCGAATCATGATGGAGAAATTGGAAGCCAGGACCTCCACTTCATCTCCCGTATGGACCTCGATTTCCTGATGCAGACGGCCTTGTGCGGCTTCCAGGGTGATCTCCGTCAGGTATCCCAGAGGGCGGGTGATACGGCGCGCCACGAGACTCGCCACGATGATTCCAAACAAAAGCCCCACGCCACCAATGGCAACGATGATCCACTGCGTCAGGCGGATCTGCTGATACATGGGTTCCAGCGAAAGCAACACCCGCACCGTTCCCCAGCGCAAATCAGATCCCGGGACAGACACTGGAAAAATGGCGTCCAAAACAGGTTTCTTGCTGCTCTCAATGGTCTCTTTTTGACTCATGGGCTGCGAAGCAGCAATCGCCCTCCGGCTGGACTCATCTTCCAGATACTTACCCTGGAGATCCGCCCTTCCGCTGTATCCCGCTACACGCCCTTCTTTGTCGTGAATGATGACCGACACAATGTCCGGATCTTTGGAAGCTTCGTTGGCGGACTGTTCCAATAGAATATAGTTGTAGGTGACAAATGCCGCCTTGGAAGTGGCCGCAAGACTTTGGGCGACAGCAAATCCTTTGCGCTCCACCTGGCTGCGGATGCTGTGGCTTTGTTGGGCCACCAGGATGGCTGCGATCGTTCCGAGGAGGAGAATCAGCAGGAGGGAACTGAGCAGAATGAATCGGTACCTTAAAGGCACATAGCGGCGGGGGCTGGGGAGTTTATTACGTGATAGCCATTTTTTCATAATCAATGGAAATTTCAATTCAGAAGCTGCAGCTCATTTGATCCAGACGCCGTTGTAAGCGACGGAATGAGTCCCTAACGCACTGACTGCAACGCCCTTTACAAATGGCTGATAAACCGCGTCGATGCTCAGGTAACAAAGAGGAATCAAGGGATGGGATGCCAGGATCTTCTTCTGAATCTGCTGGTACATGGTGGAACGTTCGATGGGGTCCATGCTGCTGACAGACTTCTGCAGCATGGAGTCCACCTCAGCATTTTTGAACCGCATGAAATTGGTCTGTGAATTACTGGCGAAAAGTGGCTGAAGAAAATTATCCGGGTCGGGAATGTCGGCAAACCATGCATAACGATACAACTGCAGGGCGTCGGATTTCAAATACCGTTCGAACTCAGCCCAATCGGTGATGTATTTAATATTGGTAGTGATTCCAAGGCGCGCCCAGGATTCTTGAACATACTTCAACTCGGCCTGTGCGATGACCGATTGACTATTGGAAACAATTTCAATGGGGCCAGACTCCTTAATTTTCGACGCCAGGGGCTCTGGAATTTTTGCGGCGTCAGGTCCGTCGGCATCCCCCCGCGTGAATTCACTGTTCGGTAGATACCCGGGTAAGCCGGGCGGTATGAGACTGAAGGCCAGTTCCAACTGTCCACCGTATGCCTCTGAGACCAATCTTTGCCTGTCTATTGCCCGAAACAGGAAATCTCGCAAAGCTGC
>DAIQOB010000154.1:0-6614 GCA_036788075.1 Syntrophobacteraceae bacterium | reverse complement strand
CCTTGGTTTTCCAACGCCTTGCATTCTTTCGGATTACCCTTCCAGCCAGGCTGCACTGGCGCGCCTCAGGGACGACGATCCTTCCGTCGCCGAGCGCTTCGAGCTCTACTGGGCCGGACTGGAACTTGCAAACGGGTTCAGCGAGCTCACCGATGCCGCCGAACAACGCTCACGCTTTCACGAGGCTCTCCAAATGCGCCGGCAGCAGGGATATGCGCCATACCCTCTGCCGGAGCGATTTCTGGCGAGCCTGGAGCACCTCCAGCCTTGCGCAGGCATCGCCCTGGGCGTTGATCGGTTGATCATGCTCCTGGGAAATGCCGGTCACATTGACGAGATCGTGCCTTTTCCACCTGGATTCGATTGAGCTCCCGCCCCTATGCGGGCATGCAGGAATGCCGAGAGTCCGGTGTCGGGTGTCCCCCTGTAAGAGATTGACGTCACGAGCATAATGTGCTACGGGAAGAGCGTGCTACTTTATTGTTATCAATAATGTTTTCTTCCGCCGATGCCGCAAGGATGATCATGATCTCTCGAAGAATCCCCTGCTTTTTTATCCTGGCCATTCTCTCCCTTTATGGCTGCCTTCACTTCGATTCGCGGTCCAGCCTTCTGATGGGCCAGACCCCTCTTACCCTCCCGGATGAATCTCTCTCCCGTTCCAAAACTTACTATGATTATCTGGTGGCTCAGCATTACCTTCAAGAAAAGCAGATTGATGAAGCAACCGCAGCATACGATGACGCAGTACAAAGAGATCCCAATTCACCCATTCTGCTGACAGAGCTGGCGGCCCTCTACGTTCGACAGGGAAAGATGGACATCGCCCTCAAACTGATCGGCGAGGCCACCACCTACGATCTGACATATGAACCGGCCTATATGCTCCAGGGGCAGCTCTACACGGCCACGGGCAACAACGCCAAAGCTATCGCGGCGTACAAGCGCGTGATCGAGCTCAATCCGTCCAATGAAGATGCCCACCTTCTGCTGGGAGCCCTCTACGCCCAGGAAGGCCGTTTTTCAGAAGCTGTGGAAACCTTCGAGCACCTCCGGGTGCTTATCCCAGACAATCCTGCAGCCATTTACTACAAAGCGCGCGTCTTTCTCGATATGAAATTCTACAACCAGGCCGAGGTCATGTACCGCGAGATCCTTTCCATGGACCCCAATTTCGAAAGTGCATTGTTGGATCTTGCGTACATTTATGAGGTCACCAACCGTTCCAGCACCGCCGAAAAAACCTACAAACGCATTCTTGCATCGGATGCATCCAGCACCCAGGCACGGGCACGCCTGGGAAACCTTTATATGCGGGAGAACAGGCTCGACAAGGCTCTGCAGGAGTTTGAACAGATGCTGGTGGTGAATCCGAAGGACGTGGAAACGCGTCTCAAAATAGGTTTGATCCAGCTGCAGCGCAGAAACTATGACGAAGCCATCCAGGCCTTCAATATGCTGCTCATGGAAGAGCCACAATATGACCAGGCCCTCTATTATCTCGCATCGGCCTATCAGGAAAAGGACCTCATCGATCACGCAATCCGTACTTTCAGGATGATCCCCCCCGAGAGTCCCCTCTGGAGCACCACACAGATCCGTATTGCCCTCCTCCTGGCCAAGCAGGGGGAATCGGCCAAAGGGGCCGAGGTGCTCGAAGCCGCCCTGGAGAAGCAGCCCGATTTGCCGGATTTTTATCTTTATCTTGCCGTCATTTATGAAGAGCAGGGCAAGTATGAAGAGGCCATCAAAGTGCTGGACAGGGGGGTTAAAAAGGCAGGAGAGGACCCCGACATCCTTTTTCGTAAAGGCGTTCTCCTGGATAAAAAAGGCAAGAAGGAAGAGGCCATCAAGGTCATGCAGAGGATCCTGGCCATTGAGCCCAAAAATCCAAATGCCCTCAACTACGTGGGGTATACTTACGCGGATATGGGCATCCGTCTCCTGGAAGCGAAGCAGATGGTCAAAACCGCTCTCGAACTACAACCCGGCGATGGTTATATTATGGATAGTCTTGCCTGGGTCTATCACAAGCTCGGACAGGATAGAAGAGCTCTTGAAATTATACTGCAGGCGGTGAAAAGGGTTCCCAACGATCCCATCATCTTTGAGCACCTGGGGGATATCTACTCTAGCCTGGGAAAGAAGAGCAAAGCCCTGGAGGCTTATCGAAAAGCGCTTGAAGCAGGGCACTCCGAGCCCGATACCATCAAGAGGAAGATCGAACGTATCCAATGAAAAGAAGCGTCTGCATATTTCTCCTGGGTTTCGCGGCGGTGCTCTTGGCAGGGAGCGGATGTTCACGTTTTGTCGGTCCCGAAGAGAGGCCTCGGCCTTTGACGGAAGAAGAGTGGAAGGCTGCCCTCGAAGACCGCGGCAGGCACTGGCAAAGGTATACGGCAAGCTTTCACCTCAGGGCCGACAGCGCCAAGGGGAAATATCCTTTGCGCGCCGTGGTCCTGGCCGACCTGCCCGACCGGCTGCGCCTCGAAGCATTCAACCTCTTTGGTCAGACTCTGGGGGTGATCATTTACAACAAGGGGGAGTCCAGCCTCTGGGTCCCCAACGAAAAAACCCTTTACACCGCACGCAAGCCCGAGGTGCTGACAGAGCATTTCCTGGGAGTCTCTCTGCCGTTGAACGTGCTGGGGTATAGCTTGGCGGCAAGTTTACCGCCCGAACAACTGGAAACCTTCAAGCTTCTCTCGGAACGGTCCCGGTGGGTAGGCCAATCTCACGCCAGGGACGATGGGTGGCGCTACGAGTGGTCATTTCTGTCTCAACCCATGACATTCAAAGCCTTTGAAGCGCGCCAGGGGCTTTGGCATTACACTGTGAATTACGATCCTCCGGTACCTCTGGAAGTAACGGAAAGCCCTCGCAGAATTGTCTTTCTGTCGTCAGATTGGCAAATGGATGTAACCATTGACCAGATTCAGACCGCATCCCATATGTGGGACGATCTTTTTCTCCCCTTATTCCCGGGAGGAGTGCGGAGGGTCAGTCTGGATGAACACCCATGACAGAATCGGGCACATCGGAAAAGCGGTTTGTCGTCGACGTCATGATGGGAAAGCTTGCCAAATGGTTGCGTGTCATGGGGTTTGACACACGCTACCAGCGCTTGGATCGACTGCAAACCGTGGAACGTTTTTCAAGGGAAGGTTTTTTGATTCTAACGCGCTCACAGCGATGGTCGGAGCATCCCCGGGTTTACGTTCTTTCTTCCAACGATCCCATGGATCAACTCCGGGAGGTCATGGCGAGGATACCTGTTGCGCCCGAGGATGTTCACCTTCTGCACCGATGCATTCGCTGCAATGAAAGACTGGACAAACTGCCTCGCAGCTTGGCCTTAAGCCATGTTCCCGATTATGTTTTTGAAACAAATATTTCGTTTTACCACTGCCCAGAGTGTAATAAAGTCTACTGGTCCGGAAGTCATCCGAGGCGCATGATAGATCGTTTGCAGGATAATCTGGGATGGAGCGTATCGATGAATGAGCAGACAGGAGGGTAAGCATGAGCGGCATTGTCAAGACCATTTTGGATATACTTCAAAAAGCGGGTTACTTGTCTCTGGAGTACGGGCAGATTTTTTCTTCCTATATACTGAAATTTCTAAAGCAGCGCATGCAGAGCTGGAAGAAATGCTCTTTGCATAAAGGGCTGACGAAGGCGCAGGGAAAGCTGGGATCGGAAATTTACGCCCGCTATAAACAGGGCCAAACCGATTGGCTCGAAATGCCCGAAGTGAAGCAGGCCCTCCAGCGCGTCGAGGAAGCCGAAGCATTGTTGTTTCAGGTGGATCAAGTTTTGGCGGAAATCGAGAGAAGTCACGAATCCAAAAAAGAGGCGATTCGGGAGAAATATTCGGCCAAGCGGGCGAATATGGGCGCCGACGACGCATCATAAGGGGGCATTCTTTTCCCGGTGAGCCATGCAGCATGGGGGGATTCTTTCCCCTCATCGCTGCTCCCGTCACTCCCTGTTCATTCCTCCCCCTATAGACTACCCGACTTGCCCCGATTCCAACTGTCAGGTCCTTCCACAGTCCGATGGATCTCCCTGGATCTTTTCCAGTGTGTGTGAGAGCGCCGGCAGGATGACTTCGAGGTTTTCGAGAGCACCTTTTGGACTTCCCGGCAGATTGACGATCAAGGTTGCCCCACGGATACCGACCACTGCCCGCGAAATCATCGCGTGGGGAGTTTTCTGAAGACCCGCAGCCCGCATGGCTTCCGCCATCCCGGGAATCATGCGGTCCACCACAGATGCCGTGGCGTCCGGTGTGACATCGCGGGGCGATACCCCAGTCCCTCCCGTCGTGATGATCAGAGCAACTCGCTTCTCGTCGGCATACAGGCACAACGTCCTGGATATTTGTGAAACCTCGTCCGGTATGATCTCCCGGTAAAGGACTTCATAACCTGCAGCCTCCAAGCGGTCGAGGAGCTTGCTCCCGGACGTATCTTCACGCTCCCCTCTTGATCCGCGGTCGCTGACCGTGATCAAGGCTGCCGTCCGACTGAACTGATGGCCACCCAGGGGATGGCCATGCCCACCGTTGCCATGATGCAGACTCATGCTCGCCTCGCTGTGCGTTCCCGGTATGAAACCCGATGGATAGAGCTGGGAGTTCATCCAGTACCAACAAGAAGCGGGCGGGGATTATCCCCAGCCCGCATGAATACACATTGATCCGCACAATCCCGTGGAACACGGGTGGCGGGCTATTTTTCCTCTTCCTTGCTGGCTTCTATAATTTTTTCCTGGAGCTGAGCCGGGACTTCTTCGTAATGGGAAAATTTCATGGTAAACATGCCGCGTCCCGCCGTCATGGAGCGAAGGTCAGGAGCATATTTAAGCACCTCGGACAGGGGAACGTTTGCTTTGACGATTTGCTTCTTGCCCTTGCTTTCCATGCCGAGTACCCTGCCTCGCCTCGAGTTCAGGTCTCCAATGATGTCCCCCATGCAATCGTCGGGAACAGTGATTTCCATGATGACAATGGGCTCCAGCAGGGTGGGCTTCGCTTCCATGATCGCCTTTTTGAAAGCCATGGAACCGGCGATCTTGAAAGCCATTTCAGAGGAATCAACGGGATGGAAAGAGCCGTCGACGAGATCGACCTTGAAATCCACAACGGGGTAGCCTGCCAGAGGTCCCTCGGGGAGAGCTTCAGCAATGCCTTTTTCAACGGCGGGAATGTACTGCTTGGGAATGACGCCGCCGACGATCTTGTCGTAGAATTTGAAACCCTCACCTCGCGGCAGAGGCTCCATCTCGATCCAGCAATCGCCATACTGGCCACGGCCTCCAGACTGCTTTTTGTATTTCCCCTGGATGCGCGTTTTACCCTTGATCGTCTCTTTGTAAGTGACCTTGGGGAGTTTAAGGTTCACTTCAACCCCGAACTTCCTCTTCAGCTTGTCGATGGTCGCCTCTATATGAATCTCACCCATTCCCGAAAGAATCATCTCCTTGGTCTCTTCCTTCCGTTCGAGCTTCAGGGTCAAATCCTCTTCCAGCAATCGATAGAGAGAGGAGAAGATCTTCTCTTCGTCACCTTTGCTCTTGGGTTCTACAGCGAGAGAATAAATGGCGGGAGGCAGTTCGACGGGGGGAAATACGATGGGGTCTTTTTCGGAGCAGAGCGTGTCCTGGGTCGTGGTTTCTTTGAGCTTTGCAACGGCAACAATATCGCCGGGACCAGCCGATTGAACGGGCTCCTGGTTTTTCCCCTTCAGCCGCAGCAATTGCCCGAACCGTTCCTTGTTGCTCTTGGTCGAATTCAAGACCGTAGAATCCGGAGTCAATGTACCGGAAAAGACTCGCAAAATAGAAAGCCGGCCGGCGTAGGGATCGCTGATCGTCTTGATGACGAGGGCACTCAGTGGGGCGTTGGAGTCGGGTTGTCTCACGACTTCAGCATCCCCTTGAGGATTCAACCCCTTCTTTTCGCCTTGATCCTGCGGGGAGGGGAAACACTCCACGATCAAATCCATGAGAGGCTGAATACCTATATTTGACACGCCGGAACCGCATGTTATGGGAATCAGCTTTCCCGAGATGACAGCACCCCGTAGCCCGTTCTTCACCTCTTCCGCGCTCAGTTCACCTTCTTCCAGGTATTTTTCCAACAGTTCATCATTGGACTCCGCTACACGCTCGACCACTTCCTCTTTGTACTGAGCTGCCTGGTCCGCCAACTCGGGGGGCATATCCTTGACTTCGAACTGACCACTGTCCCCTTTGGTGTAGTAGTAGGCTTTGGCGTTGAGGATATCGACAACCCCCTTGCAATTTTCCGCTACCCCGATGGGAAGCTGAAGAGGCACGCAGGATTTGCCAAAATTGGCCTGGATATCCTGAATCGTTTTCTGGAAGTCTGCCCGCTCTTTGTCTATCTTGCTGACAAAAATGATGCGTGGGTGGCCCATCTCATCAGCAAACTCCCACACCTTTTCCGTTTGAACGCGAACCCCGTCGATGGCATCCGTCAGGACCAGCACGGCATCGGCACCCTGCATGGAGGTTTTGGTCTCCGCAATAAAGTTGAAATCGCCCGGCGTGTCGATGACCGTCAGCTGATGCTTCTTCCAGTTCAGGGT
>DAIQOB010000153.1:5015-6654 GCA_036788075.1 Syntrophobacteraceae bacterium | reverse complement strand
GGCGTCAGGTCCGTCGGCATCCCCCCGCGTGAATTCACTGTTCGGTAGATACCCCGGCAGGCCGGGTGGGATAAGGCTCAATGCAAGCTCCAACTGCCCGCCGTATGCCTCTGAGACCAATTCTTGCCTGTCTATTGCCCGAGACAGGAAATCTCGCAAAGCTGCGTCTTTCAGGAGAGGGTGTTCACAGTTGAATCCATAAAATTGGAGGCTCAAAGACGGCCGGTGAACTCTCTGGAGATCCTTTCGATCCTTCAACTTCTGAAGAATGGTTTTCGAGACCGGCATTTCATGGAGTTTTCCATTTTCGAAATCAGCCAGCACTGCTTCAATGTTGATTCCCGGATAGACGATATAGTCGATGGAATCCAGATAAGGCGGACCTCCATAGTAGTCGCGAAATGCCGTCAATTGGATCTTCTCATTCTGCCGCCACTCAACAAACTTGAAAGGCCCGCTTCCAACGGGCTGCCGCCCAAAGCCCGCTTCATTCTTCAACACCTCTTCCTGGGGGACAATTTTCGCCTGATACATACCAAGAGCTGTCAAGAAAGGCGCATATGGATGATCGAGACACATGACGACCGTGTGATCATCGACAATGCGAATCCCATCGATGCGATCTGTCTTTCGCTCTAAATAGTTTTGAGCTCCAATGATTTTAAGAAGGTGGGGCAGAATGGCAGGAGGTGGATTGACTCGAATCAATCGGCTGAGTGAAAAGACCACATCTTTTGCAGAGACTCGTTGACCATTATGGAATCGAGCATCCTGGCGCAAGAAAAATCGATAAACGGTGCCCCCTTCTTCTACCCGCCAGTTTTCAGCGAGTGCGGGCAGGACATACAAGTCAGGACTGAATCGAACCAATCCGTCAAACAGCTGCTGGACCACGGTTACTCCGTACATATCCTCGACATATGCAGGATCCAACGTACGGGGGTTGTTCAGCAAAGGAGCTCGATAAACGCCTCCATACCGACTTTGCAATGCTTCTGGACTGATGCTTTGGGATTCCGTCGTTGCCTGGGGATTTTCCTGGGCCGGCAGTGACTCGCCTATGAGCAACGTGACAGAGAGCCCTATGGCCAAAAGGAGGGCGCAAAGGCGTTTCATCGGACGAAACTCCTAATGGAAGAAGGCTGTTCTTATTTTGTTTTTTCCATCTCTCGTTCCTCCTTTTACCAGACAATCCCTTTTTGACAAAAAGAAAAAGCACGAACTTGCAGGTTCGCGCCCTTCCGTTTTGAGCAGTTCGATCTTGCCATTGATCTCAATGAGGGCACAGGGATTAATTGCCCCCACCGCCGCAGGCCATGACAGGAAGCACGTAAGATACAACCGACATTCCCAAAACAAACAGCTGATATGCTAATTTTTTCATCTTGTTGCCCCTTTCAGATATTATGAATATATGCTGCAGAATTATGATATTCATTGAATTGACTTAATTGCCACCGCCGCCGCAGGCCATAACAGGAAGTACATAAGATACAACTGACATTCCCAGCACGAACAGCTGATATGCTAATTTTTTCATCTTCTTCACCCTTTCAGATATTATGAATATATGCTGCAGAATTATGATATTCATTAGATTGACTTAATTGCCACCACCGCCGCAGGCCATAACAGGAAG
>DAIQOB010000153.1:0-4915 GCA_036788075.1 Syntrophobacteraceae bacterium | reverse complement strand
TAATTGAATTAACACAAACTAGTTTCTGTGCTTGATTAATCACTATTAAGAGCAAAGGCTGTACCAATGACGACAATGAAGCCTTTTTAATACTTATATATCTAATATTATTGATAAATATAAGCTATTGCTATCCAATATATGGAAAACACAAGGCAAACTCCATTCAAAAGCTTGCACAGCATGGGGTGCTGAAGGCAGTCTTGAATAATTCTAGACGCTTATATAATAAGAGCGTCAATAGATTGCCTATATAAGAGGGCACTGCACAGGATTGTGTGCATGACGGACAGCGAGTGGGAAATTTTTTCTCGAAGTGGGACGGGACAGAAGGGAGCGATTGCGAAATCGAACGGTTATGTTTCTGCTTGGGCACGCAGATTCATAAGCTTCATCTTTTGCATGAGGGTATTCCGATGGATTTTCAGGAGTCGGGCGGTGTCGGTTTGATTCCATCGACATTTCTGGAGGGCACGCAGGATAAATTCTCGCTCAAAGCTCTGTCGAGCCTCCAGAAGGCCAGCCTCCTCGCAGGTGATGATCTCCTGAGCCGGCCCCCCGGCCACGTTGTCTTCTGGTGTCAAGAGGTCAAGCGTGATGTCTTCTTCCGCAAGTAATTCGCCTTCGGTCCCCATGACAACCAGGCGCTCCACAAGATTTTCCAGTTCCCGCACATTGCCGGGCCATGGGTACGATTCAAGAATTTGCAGGGCATCCCGATTGATTCCTTTGATTTTCTTATGGAAGTTTTGAATGTATTTTTTGAGAAAATGCTTCACCAGAAGGGAGACATCTCCCTTGCGCTCCCGCAAGGGTGGAAGGTTGACAGGGATGACATTCAGGCGAAAGTAAAGGTCGCTTCTGAATTTCCCCGCTCTCACCATTTCCTCGAGCCGCGTGTTGGTTGCAGCGATGATCCGTACATCGACGCCGATCGTCTGATGGCTGCCCACCCTGCAGAACTCCCGCTCCTGCAGAACACGCAGCAACTTGGCCTGCAGGTCCAGTCGGAGGCTCGAAATTTCGTCCAAAAAAAGACTGCCTCCATGAGCGAATTCAAACTTCCCGATATTTCGGGTATATGCTCCTGTAAACGCCCCCTTCTCGTGACCAAACAGCTCGCTTTCCATCAAATCCGAAGGGATCGCAGCACAATTGATGGGGACAAAAGGCTTGGATGCCCTGGGACTCCTGGCGTGAATGGCGCGCGCGATCAATTCTTTGCCTGTACCGCTCTCGCCGGTGATCAAGACGCTGCTCCCCGTGCGAGCGACCTTCTCTATCGTCTGAAAGACGGTGTGCATCTTCGGCGACTGACTGAGGATCTGCACACTTCCAAAGCTGAAAACTGTCTGGTCGTTCCGAGGACAAATGGGCCTTTCCTTCGATCGCTTGGTGAGAACATCCTCAATGGCCCTGAGGATCTGCTCCGGCTCGTAGGGCTTCGTCACGTAATCAGAAGCTCCATTTTTGAGGGATTCAGTCGCTTCATATGCATGATCCAACCCGGAAACCATTATGACATCGATGGATTGGTCCAGGCTCTTGATGCGCCGCAGGGTTTCAATGCCGTCGAGCTTCGGCATGGTGATGTCCAGGAGCACCAGGTCAAAAGGCTTCTCCCTGAGTTTGGAAAGAGCACTGTGGCCGTCCTCGGCACACTCGACCTCGTAGAGATCTTCCAGCAGAACTTCGAGAGAATCCCTGGCCCCCTGTTCATCATCCACTACCAGAATACGCGTCCAGCGATCATCTTTTCCTTCCAGTTGTTCCAAATCATCTCTCCAAGGACTTTTCAGCAGCCTTTTTTGCATGATCCCCCGTGACCTGTCCGGCCACAACAAAGGATGAAAATGCTGGTCGGGAATCATTCCCGACACAACAGCGTCGGGCACGGGCAGCACAACCTGCGTTTTCATATAAACATACGGAAAATTTTCAGGTCAAGCAAACCCTGGTAAATTGGGCACTCTCTTGCGAAAGCGACAGCCGCTTCCTGCGGGTTCGGCAGTCAGCCAACCTCCCACCGACTCGAGCTTCTTGCGCAGTCTCGCGTGATACAGTATAATTTTTAAGAATGTTGGATGGAATCTAAAGGGAGTACTCTACTCATGCTGGAGTGCTCTTATTTTACCCGTTACCCAATATAAGGCAAGAATGCGCAGCAGGTCACTCCCAATTTTAGATTTCGTGAGAATTGTAGGAAAAGAAAATGTTCTCACCAGCCCCGAGGAACGCTGCTGCTACAGCTATGACGCCAGCAAACTCAAAGAGCTGCCCGACTGTGTCGCCTTGCCTGGAACCGCCGAAGAAGTTGCTGCACTGGTCAAGCTGGCCAATCGCGATGGCTTCTCTGTTTTTCCCCGGGGTGCCGGCAGCGGAATGGTCGGGGCCTCCATACCCGTAGGGGGTGGACTGGTCATTTCCTTGAACCGTTTGAACCGCATTCTGGAAGTGGACTCCGACAACATGACAGCCGTCGCGGAACCGGGAGTGGTCACGGGAGATTTCCAGAAAACGGTTTTGCAGCGCGGTCTTTTCTATCCTCCGGACCCCGCAAGTCTTCCCTTCTCGACCCTGGGAGGGAACGTGGCCATGTGCGCCGGCGGGCCGCGAGCGGTCAAGTATGGAGTCACCCGGGACTACGTTCTGGGGCTGGAAGTTGTCCTGCCCACGGGGAATCTCATACGCACGGGAACGCGAACCGTGAAAGGTGTCGTGGGGTATGATCTCACCCGTCTCCTGGTGGGCTCAGAAGGCACTCTGGGGATTTTTACAAAGATCATTCTGCGTCTGCTCCCAGCCCCTGAAGGGGTGCGTACGCTCGTGGCCATTTTCCCCCGCATCGATGACGCAGCCCGCGCCGTCTGCACCATCATTCGAAATCGCATCATCCCTTCCACCCTTGAGCTCCTCGACCAGGCCACGCTGCAAGCAGTGGAAAATTACCTCCACATGGGTTTGCCCATCGAGTGTGAAGCCCTCCTCCTCATCGAGGTGGATGGGCGCGATAAGCTTTTGGACGATGATGTCAGACATATCGAGGCCATTTGCCGCGAATCAGGAGCGTCCGAAACGGAGATCGCTGCCACGCCTTCGGACCGGGAGCGCCTCTGGCAGGCCCGGCGTGCCATTTCTCCCGCCCTGGGCCAGATTCGGCCCGGAAAGATCAACGAAGACGTAACGGTTCCCCGGACTCAAATCCCCGCTCTCATTCGGGCGATTCGTTCTCTGGCCGAAAAATTTCGGCTGGTGATCGTCTGCTTCGGCCATGCCGGAGACGGAAACATCCACACAAACATCATGCTGGATCGCAAAGACAGGGACGAGCTGTCCCGAGCCGAGCAGGCCGTCCATGAGCTCTTTCGAACCGTTTTGGATCTGGGGGGAACACTGTCCGGGGAGCACGGCATAGGAATCACCAAATCGCCTTTTTTGCAGTGGGAAGTAGGAGCTGAAGGGTTTGAGGCCATGTGGAAGATCAAACACGCGCTGGATCCTCTCAATATCCTGAATCCCGGCAAAATGTTCGTATCCAATCGCGCTTTCTTCAAGGGTTGACCACCCCGGTTTTTTTGCAAGGAGTCCTATGGAAACACATTCCAAGTTTCGCAGGACCAAGATTGTCTGTACAATCGGCCCCAACACTCAGACTCCCGAGCGCATGCGGAAGCTCATCGAAAGCGGGATGGATGTGGCGCGACTGAATTTTTCCCATGGCGACAGGGAGAGCCACAGGGAAACGATTCGATCGCTCAGACGGGTGTCCAGGGAACTGGGAAAAGAGATCGCCATCCTCCAGGACTTGGGGGGACCCAAAATCCGTCTGGGGAATCTACCGGAAGAAGAGCGGATCCTGGAGACGGGAGAACAGGTGATCATGTCTCCGGGAGAATCTTCTCAAACGGAGATCATCCCTGTGGGATATCCTTATTTGCTGGACGACATCGAGGTCGGGGACCAGATTCTCCTTGCCGACGGGACGGTCCAGCTCATTGTGAGGGGAAAAAAGCAGGACCAGGCAATCTGTGAGGTCCTCGTGGGAGGGCCCATACGCTCTCACAAAGGGGTCAACCTGCCCTCCAGCAACCTCCGCATCAGTGCCTTCACTGAGAAAGACCGGGGGGACCTCGCTGTCGGACTGGAGATGGGTGTGGACTTCGTGGCGTTATCCTTTGTCAGGAGTGAAAAAGACCTGGATGAGGTGCTTGAAATTCTGGCCTCACTGGAGAGACGTCCGATGCTCATCGCCAAAATCGAAAAGCCTCAGGCTGTCCAGGACCTTGCAAACATTCTCGCTCGCGTGGACGGCGTCATGGTCGCACGAGGGGACCTCGGGGTGGAAATGCCCCTTGAAGAAGTGCCCATTATCCAGAAAAAGATCATCCGCAGCGCACGCGATGCCGGTAAGCCCGTCATCACCGCAACCCAGATGCTCACTTCCATGATGAACAATCCTCGCCCCACGCGGGCGGAAGCGACGGACGTGGCCAATGCCATCCTCGACGGGACGGACGCCTTGATGCTCTCCGATGAAACGGCTGTCGGAGCCTTTCCCATGGAAGCCGTATCCACCCTGGACCGCATCGCTCGAACGACAGAGCCCCACTTCGATGAGCGCCCCCTGCTCAACGAGACCATGTCCGAATTTCTTCCCAACACCTCAGCCGCCATCAGCCGAGCCGCCTGCTGGCTCGCTATCGATCTCAAGGCTGCCGCCATCGTTGCGTCCTCCTCTTCAGGAAGCACCGCACGGCTTGTCGCGCGTTATCGTCCTCCGTGCCCCATCATCACCCTGACGGATCGCGTCGAAACCCAGAGGCAACTCTGTCTCTCCTGGGGAGTGATCCCCACACTGGCGGAATCCTTTAGCGATACGGACCAGATGTTCGCTGCGGCACGGAACTGGACTTTG
>DAIQOB010000152.1:0-6711 GCA_036788075.1 Syntrophobacteraceae bacterium | reverse complement strand
TCGCCTTGGCCTACTACCTGAGCCAGAGGGGGGATCGGGAGGAGGCGGCCGGGATTCTGACTGCAATCATAGCGAAATACCCTGAGTACAGGGATGCACAAATACTTCTTCAGAGGATATCCAGTGGAACGCAGTGAGTATTTCAACTGATGCCAAGGCACTCGCGGATTGCAATAAGTGATAATTTTCGCCTTACTCTGTACGGATTCAATCTTTATGCCCTGTAGGCCTTGGACGACCCCCTCGAGAGCTGCTTTTCGGAGATGTCAATGCAAACGAATACGCTCCCAATAAGAGTTCTTCTCATTGGAGGCACTGAGGATGACTTCCACCGGATACGCACATTGCTCCCGGAGATGTCTGCCCGTAGATACGAGATCCGGAGGGCAGTCGATTATGCCTCGGGATTGGAGGCGCTCACTGGAGGTTCCTACGACGTCTGCTTCCTGGACCATCGCCTCGGCACACAGACCGGCATTGAACTTCTGAAAGAAGCACGGTCGAGCGGATGCACGACCCCGGTGATCCTTCTCACGGATATTGGAGATGACGGGGCTGACCGTGAGGCGATGCAGCCCGGTGCTACGGATTCCCTGAGGAAGGATGAGATCAGTGAGAGTGCGATCGAGCGATCCATCCGCTATTCGATGGATCGGAAGCTGATACACCAGGAGTTGCGGAAGGAGAGAGAGCATCGCAGGCAGGCCGAGGAGTCGCTGAGGGAGCAGCTGCGGTTCCAGACGGTGCTTGCGGAAATCTCCGCCCGCTTCGTCAACTTGTCTCCGAACCTCGTGGATCCGGTCATCGAAGAGGCCCAACGGATGATTTGCGGCTTCCTCGACCTGGATCGCTCGACCCTGTGGCAAGCCTCCAGGGCTGGGACCAGCATGACGCTGTTGACACACATCCATCAACCCGCAGATGGTCCACCAATTGCGGAGCCTGTCGATCTGTTTCAGTTATCGACCAGTGACTGGGCATTACAGAGCTCCGAGCCCTTACCTATTTTCAAGTATGTCCAGGGGGAGGCTTACTTCCCCTGGATGGCGGAGCGGCTGAAATCGGGATTAGTGACACTGGTTTCGAAGACAGAGGACCTTCCGGTGGAAGCCTCCATGGACAGGGAATTTCTTCGCCGCTTCGGCACCAGGTCCACCGCAGTCTTCCCCTTGATGGAGGGCGGGGCAGTCATGGGCTGTCTATCCTTCGATTCAATGCGTGAGGAGCGGGATTGGCCGGAATCTCTTGTGGAGCAGCTACGCTTTGTCGCCCAGATCTTCGCCCATGCCATTGCCCGCGCGCAAGCGGATTGCGTGGTGCGTGAAAGTGCGGAACGGCTGAGTCTCGCCGCAGCTTCCGCGAACGCGGGGCTGTGGAGCCTGGATGTCAATACATGGCGTTTGTGGGCTACGGACAAGGCGCGAGAGCTGTTTGGCATCGATCCTGACGCAGTCCTTACCTTCGATAAATTTCTCGAGTACCTCCATCCCGAGGAACGCGGGAGGATTCGGGAAATCGTCCAACAGCACATCGCGTCCGGAACGGAAATCAGCACAGAGTACCGTGTTTTGTGCCCCGACGGCAGCGTCCGCTGGATGGCCTCCCGCGGCCGCATCTATCGCGGCTCGCATGGCGAGGGGGACCAACTCATGGGTGTGTCGGTAGATCTTACCGAGCGCAAGCAGATGGAGGAACAGCTGCAGGCCAGACTCCGGGAAATCGAAGAGCTCAAAAGGCAACTGGAAGAGGAAAACATCCACCTCCGCGAGGAGGTGAATCTCCTCTCCCGGCATAAGGACATCGTAGCCAGAAGCGATGCCATGCAGCGTATCCTGCTCCAGGTGGAGCAGGTAGCTCCAACAGGCTCTACCGTGCTCATCACGGGTGAAACCGGCACGGGCAAGGGATTGATCGCCCAGGCCATTCACCGGCTCAGCACCCGAAAGTCCTGGCCATTTGTGACGGTCAACTGTGCTTCGCTGCCCCCCACGCTCATCGAGTCCGAGCTGTTCGGGCGTGAGAAGGGGGCGTACACGGGGGCCATATCCCGAATGGTGGGGAGATTTGAAGCCGCGGATGAAGGGACGCTTTTCCTGGATGAGATAGGGGAGCTTCCCCTGGAGGTCCAGGCCAAGCTCCTGCGTGTCCTGGAATCAGGCTGCTTCGAACGGTTGGGATCCACAAAGACCGTACGAGTGAACGTACGGCTCCTGGCAGCAACCAACCGGGACATTGACCACCTCGTTCGGGAGGGCAGGTTCCGCAGTGACCTTTATTACCGACTGAGCGTATTCCCCATCAGTATCCCACCCCTGCGCGAGCGCCCCGAGGACATCGGTATTCTGGTATGGGCTTTCATTCACCAATTCGAAAAAGAGATCGGCAAGCACATTCGGAGCATCCCGAAGCGAAGCATGGAGGCTCTGCAGCATTATCCCTGGCCGGGCAATGCACGGGAGCTGAGAAACATCATCGAGCACGCCATGATCGTGACCAGGGGGTCTACCCTGGAACTGCATCTCCCTTCTACCCGCGCTCCGGGCGATGCCGCTTCGGAGGCGGGAAATCTTCAGGATGTCGAACGGAAGCACATCCTGAAGGTTCTCCAGGAAACCGGATGGCGCATCTCGGGCAAAAATGGGGCGGCGGAGATCCTGGGGCTCAAGCGAACGACCCTGGAATCCCGCATGAAGAAGCTCGGCATCCACCGCCCGAAGTCTTGATTGCCAACCTTTGCGGACACAGCATTAAAACTTGAACCACACCCAGACCTGCCCAAAGAGCGAGTCATCGTTCCCAAAGATCTCCTCGGCCGCCTTTTCGGGAGTTGCCCAACCCACCCCGCAATGCAAAAATACGTTCTTGTGCAGGTCGAAGTCGGCCAGCAGGTTCAGCTCATGGCCCCAGTCCCTGTCAGTGACGGGGATGCGCCCCACAAACGGCGCCCCATAGTACGGCTCATCCAGTTCGTGATGCAGATAGGCCAACGAGAGCTTTATCCCCTCTTTCGGTAAAAAACCCGTTTCCACAAGGATGTCCCTCTTGTTGGTGTTGGGCAATTGGGCCTCACCGACAATCTCACCCATTACCCAGGTCTGCCATCCAAGAAACCCCGAGAACATGGGATCGAAATCATTGAAGTCGTCGTCGTTGAGGTCGTCGTCACCGGAATAATAGGTGTATCGGACCTTCAGGTAGGGCTTCATGGGAAAATCGAAGGTGTAGGTGGCCCCCAGGAATCCCCCGAACGCGCTGCGGTCGGCATTCTGACCATCCAGCTCGCCGGCATCACCGAATTCGTAAACAAACTCGCCCTCCAGGTTCAGCCCTCCGAAGGTGGCATCGAAGCCCAGGTCGAAGGCGTTGGTATCGTTCTCGGAAAGGTAATTCTGTCCTTCAACGGGTGAGAACCCGGGAAGCAACAGCCCACTGTCGTCAAACTTCCTGTAGTAGCCGCCGTAGAGGTAGAAGTTCGTGCAGGTCGCCCCGCCAAAAGGATACCGGGGGTATCGTTCAGCGGGCAGAAGGCACGCCTTGGGCGTTTCGGCGGTGATGTCCAGGTGGAGATTGATGCCCACTACCTGCACATCGTCCTTACCGAATGCGTCCGGCGCAAGACCGGGATCCCATTGATCCCACTGCTGAAAATAGTTTTGCGATTGCGCCCAGAACATGGTGGCTTTCAGGGGGCTTTCGGTAAAAAGGTCCGTCTTGACAGCCATGGGGAAGCTGCGATGGAACTGGAGCCACAGGGCCGCTTCCTGTCCTCTTCCGCTGCCCACGAGAAACCACTTTTCGATTTCAATTTCCTGGGCGCCCACCTTCAAGTCCAGTGGAGCGGAGAAAGGCTTCATGAAAGCCAGGTAGGCCGTATCGAGATCCACATCGACTTCATCTTCAAAGGCTCCGTAGAAATCGGCCCCCATCGTGGCCATGAAAGCGCCGCCCACCTGTGCTTCCAGGGTCGTCCAGCCCACATTTTTCACCCCGGTGAGACGCAGCTTGGAGAGCACTTCGCCATAGCTGGAGTTGTCGCTGTTGTTGGTGGGGAGGGGTGTGCCAAACAGGGGATCCTCGCTGTAACGGTAGAAAAGATGAAGATCCCCCCCGAGACGCAGTTCATCCAGTATGTTGTTGCAGGGATTGATGTCGATATCCGCCCTGGCCTGCTGTCCCAGCAAAATGATGAATAACAGTGCCCCGAGAACTAGCCGACGCTTTTTCCCTCCACCTGGTCCCATCATTGCCCCCTCCTGATCATTATTGGAATTCACAAAGAAAAATACAGCCCCTGGGTGCTCCCACGCTCTAAACCGCCGCCCCTCCAGGACGACCTCTCACGAGGAGGTCACCTCCCGTATCGTCAGGAGGAGCTCATCACAGCGAACGGGCTTCGTCACCACGAGGTCCACCCCGCTGCTTTGGAGCATTTCGGCATCCAGCTCCCGGTCCCATCCGGTATAGAGCAGAAAGGGCGTCTTGGAAGCGCCCTTCATATGGCAGTAGTGTTTGATCTCCCGTCCCACTTCCCACCCGTTCATGTCGTCCATGCCCAGATCACAGAGCACGATATCGAATTCTTCCTGGAGAAATCTCCGCAAGCCCTCCGTGCCCGAAGACGCCGTTGCCAGCTCGACCTCCGTGTCCTCGAAGAAAAGCTCCATCGCCTTGAGCACCATCAACTCGTCATCGATGATGAGAAATTTCACTTTGGAGCGGGTGGATGCCGCCGTGGACGGGTGGACCCTGGGAGCGGGAGCCTCCGCACGTGGGAACGTCAGCGTGAAGGTCGTCCCGCGGCCCACCGTGCTCTCCACCTGTATCTCCGCCTGATGCTTCTTGAGGAGGCCAAAGCTGGAGGAAAGTCCAAGGCCGCTGCTCCGCAGACCCTTTGTAGTAAAAAAAGGCTGGAAAATCCGCCGCTTATTCTCTTCAGAAATGCCGTGACCCGTGTCGGAGATCTCGAGGAAAACCCTGTCTTCGTCAAGGGAGGTGGTGAGGGTGAGGGTTCCCCCGTTTTCCATGGCTTCAAGGGCGTTCTTGATGAGATTCAGCAGGACTTCGCATATTTCCGAAGGCCATCCCCTGACGAAGCACCCGTCCGCTCGCTGAACCTTGATCTCGTATTTTCGGCGATCGGGGAGATCTTTCCAGAGGGGCTTGGTGAACTCGATGGATTCCTGGGCCAGCTCCGCCAGATCAAAGATGTCCGCGCTTTCCATCGTCCTGAGCTGGTCGTCGCGCACATGAGTGAAATCCTTGATGCGCCGGACGATTTCGGTTCCCCTCTGGGAGGCCTGTAAAATGCCTTCGATGGCATCCCGGCATTCCCGTATTTTCCCTGCATCCAATTTGGCCAGCGCCGCGTCCGCGGCGCCCATGAGCATCTGCAGGAGGTTGTTGAAATTGTGAGCCACACCCGCAGCCATTTCACCGACAGCCGTCAGACGGGCAGTTTCGATGAGAGCGCGCTCGAGCTTTTTGCGTATACTGAGATCGCGGGCGACACTGAGGATGGCCGGCTCGCCCTTGTAAGTGATGGGGCGCGTGTGGAATTCAAAGAGGGCAGGCTCACCGCAATGGGCGGATGTCTCCAGCTCAAACTGCACCGTTTTTCCGCTCAGGAGCAGCTGGGCCATTTTAGTCAAAACATCCAGCTGGCCCGGCCTGGCCAGGTCCCTGATGGTCATGCTGATCAGCCTGCTGCGCGGATAGCCGAAGCGGTCGCAGGCCACGTCGTTGACTTCCAGGAACCGTCCTCGGAGGTCGCTGATGAAGACCGGATCCGTTACACTCTCGAAGAGCTCCTTGTAACGGGCCAGCTCCTCGATCTGTCTGCGCTCGGTGACATCGCGAACCAGCGCAATCAGGCATTCCTTTCCCTGATAAGCCGCCATGGTACAGGTCAGCTCGGCATCCACGACCGTGCCGCTTTTTCTGATCAGACGCTTTTCCTGGACTTTGATGGAGCCCTGGCCGCCAACACCCGGAATCGTGATGCACTGCCCGTCAGGTCCCAGCTCGAGGACGTCCTCGAAGCTCATGGTCAGGAGCTCGTTGGCGGAATATCCCAGAAGACCGAGGGTGCGGGGATTGAAATCGACGATCCTCCCCGACGACAGCTCGATGATAAATATCGCCTCGGGAGCGTGCTCGAAAATCGCTCTAAAATTGGCTTCCGAGATGGTGACTTTCTCAAGGGCCTGCTCAAACTCCGCATTGGCTTCCTTCAGCAAGTTCGTCAGGATATCCGACTTGCGCTCCAGCAGCTCAATATTCTCCTCCACCTCGGCATTCCTTTCATCCCTGTTTCTCTCCCGCCCCATAGCGTTAGACTCCGAGAATGGCTACCGCTGCCGTCTGGTTGTGCAAAACACTGGGCATGCCCGCCTTTGCCCTTCCGTATTCTCCAAAGGTGTAAAATCCCAGGAGGGGAATGTGTTGGCCCAACTCCTGCCGCACGATGCGGCATTCCTCATCGGTCCGGCGGCCAAGCATGACTTTGCGAGCCAGGCACGAGTAGAGGAAGGCCATGACGGGTGTATTCCCGGCCAGGTCGGTCAACGCCGCACGACCGGCCTCGGCCGCAGCTTCCAGCAAGGAATTGGAGTCACAGCACGAGAACCGCACCATGGCTCCTTCCGGCACCTCTCCACCGTACATGATGGATCCATCCTCATGATTGACGGCGAGGCTAGCCCGCATGAGGCA
>DAIQOB010000151.1:5675-6779 GCA_036788075.1 Syntrophobacteraceae bacterium | reverse complement strand
CACCAACCATGAAGGAAGGCCAAGGAGTTCTGCGGAAGGAAGACTCTCGGGAATCCGGCGAATGGCGAGGGAGATGCTCCCCCTCTGGGTGTACGCACTCACTCGAAAACGTCCGGCCTGTTTGTATTCACTGGCGAAATGGAGCGATTTTTCCGCAAGAAATTTGTTCCATTGGTCGTCGTTCATCAAGGCCTTTGCATAGGCGACACACTGTGCGGGAGTGGCGCAGGGCATGTCCGCGCGCACGAACTGACCCAGGATTTTCAACGTGGGTGGAGCCCCAACAGTGATGAGGAGATCCGATCCCTCCGACTGGACAAGGTGATCCAGCAGTGTCAGTATCGTCATGGGCGCTCTCAACCCCTGCTGAATCTCCAACCCGGAAAAGCTCTTTCCGCCCTTCTCCTGCATGTGCTGGAGGGCGAGGTCCATTTGATAGGAGGATGCGAGGAGTGGATGGACCGTTTTGCCCGTCAGGAATTCCACCTCATGCATCGCAGCCTTGTTGCCCGGATTTTCCATGGCCAGGGAGAGTGTTCGCCCATCGACATTGTAAGGGATGACCCTGTGCTTCTGCATGATCCTGAATGGGAGAAGGTTCAGGAGGTCCTCGCTGATATCACTTTCCAACAGGTTGACACCCTGGGTATCCGTTTTTTTGCTCAAAACCCTCAAGAAATCGTCGTCGGTAATGAAACCCATTTCGATGAGCAGCGAGCCGATTTTCCCGCCTTTACTCGCTTGAAGGTGCAATGCCGCATCCAGCTGTTCCTGTGAAATCAATCCTTCCTGGATCAGCGCTTTCCCCACGGGAATTTGAGTGAAATCATCCGCCCTCCCGGCGGTCCGCTGTCTTTCGAGGAGCATTGTCTTGATTTCATTCTGAGAGACCTTGCGATTCCCCGAGGTGCTGACCTTCTCATCTTCGATGATTTCCTCAAGCATTTTGGAAAGATCATAAACCTCGGACATGCACTGTCTCCTGGAACAAAAGGCGCAGGAACTCTCCGCAGCTTGCCGACGCAAAGCCCCTGCCAAGAGGAAAACCTTTCAACCGACCCCAGTATAAAAGTCGGTTTACGGTTCAGAATCTTTAACGCGATT
>DAIQOB010000151.1:0-5575 GCA_036788075.1 Syntrophobacteraceae bacterium | reverse complement strand
GATTCTTGCTGGTGGGAAACATGAGGGGAAAGATTTCCCCGGCAGGAGCAGGTTGGGGGAACGGAGGGGCAGCCGCCTTTTCCCAGCAGGCAAAAGGCGGCGTGACGGGTCACACTTCGATCATGCTTTCCTGGAGCAGGTCGAGGTCTTCAATTTCTTCTTCCAGGTAGGCCTTCAGTTTCTTTTTAAGACGGCTCTCGATCTGGCGCACCCGCTCTCGACTGATGCCGAAGCGATCGCCGATCTCCTGCAGCGTCATGGGGTCTTCGGTCAGGAGGCGGTTGTCGAATATGACGGCTTCCTTTCCCTTCAGCTGCTGCCGGAAGAGCCCCAGTTTGTCGTGCAGAATGGCTTTGGCTTCCTGGTCCGCAAGCTGGTCATCGACGGGTAGATCGTCCGAGGGCAGGAAGGATTTATGAGTATCCTCGGAATCTTCTTTCAAAGGACTGTCGAGGGAGATCTCCCAGCTGTTCAAACGCTGATCCATCTCGACGATTTCCGATTCCTTCACATCCAGTCGGTGGCTGAGAAGTTTTGCAGTGGCCTCAATACCCTGGGATTCCAGTCGCTCCTTTTCCTTGCGCAAATTGAAAAAAAGCTTTCTTTGGGCCTGTGTCGTTCCGATTTTCACCAGCTTCCAGTTGTCCATGATGAATTTGATGATGTACGCTTTGATCCAGAAGGAAGCATAATAGGAAAATTTATAGCCACGATAAGGGTCGAATTTCTTCACTGCCTGCATCAGCCCGACATTGCCCTCCTGGATGAGATCGTTCAGATTCTGCATCCAGTAGCGCTGAAAATCCATGGCGATCTTCACGACCAGCCTCAGGTTGGCCGTAATGAGGCGATACCCTGCCTCCATATCCGCTTTCTCGCGGTACCGAATCGCCAGTTCCCTTTCTTCTTCGCGACTCAGCAGAGGGTAGCGCTTGATCTCTTCCAGGTAGAGGCGGAAAGGGTCGAAGGTGACGGACCGGGATCTTTCGGATGAAGACACCACGGACGTCGTGACTTCATTGGCCCTCTCGTCTTCATTATTTAAGGAAGAAGCCTCTTCCTCCTCAAATCCCTCTTTTTCAGAGGCCTTCGCCGGTCTTTTCCTGATATTTTTTATCATGCAGAATACTTCCTTCCCTCTTGACAAATATGCTCAGATATTGGGGATGCATATGCTTTCTTTTGGAAAATGACAAAAATTCTGGAGTCTTGCTTACAAATATTAGTATAGGTTATAGTCTAAAACAAGACGAAAAGAAACCCGTGTCAGGAAACGCGCGCGCCCCGAAGAAAGCCATTGCATTTTGTTTCTCACTCCTTTATAAGGTCCAGGCAGATTTTAGGGGTCCGGCAGACGTGCATTCACCCTTGCGAAATGGAGTACGGCAGCCCACCCAAGGCCGGCAAAAGATTTTCGCCTTTCCATGTGCCACGCTCCCAATTGAGGAAACCCGACCTGCAAAATATGTTGCGATCACCCACTTCCATAAAACGACCAACTAGCTTTTGAATACGCCGCAATGATCATAACCATCGATGGCCCTGCAGGGGCAGGGAAAAGCACGGTTTGCCGATTGCTTGCCAAAGCACTGGGATACGTGTACCTCGACACCGGCGCCATGTACCGCGCCATTGCCTGGGCACTGAAGGAGAAGGGCAAGACATGCGCGGAAGACGGGGAATGCGCCGCCTGTCTGCCGACACTTCCCCTTCGATTTTTCATCGCAGAGGGTGCCCTGACCATCACCTGCAACGGCAGATTCCTCGACGATGAGCTGCGGGAGCCCGAAATCACCCGGGAAGCCTCCCGCATCTCCCAGTCTGCTGCCGTCCGCACCTTCCTGACGGAATGGCAGCGTCGGCTTGCCTCGGATGGTCGGGTAGTTGCCGAAGGACGGGACATGGGTACTGTCGTCTTCCCCCACGCCCCTGTGAAGGTTTTTCTCACGGCGGATCTCGCCACGCGCACGCAACGGCGACAGGCACAGTACCGTGAGAAGGGGATTTCCGTGGATTACGCCGAACTGGAAGCTCAAATCCGGGAACGCGATGCAGCCGATGCAGAACGTGCTCTCGCCCCCCTGCGGCCCGCACCCGACGCCCTCCTCCTGGACACTTCCGGGATGGATATTTCCGGAGTCATGGAAAGGCTGCTGCGATTTGTTCGGGAAAAAGACGGTCCCTGAGAAGCAAAACACTTTACAGTCAGGAATTTATTTATTGCTGATTTGTGCGATATTTGATATATTATTTAATTCAAAAGCGGCCAATGCCGCAAATTTGGACTAAGGGGGTAATGAGCTCAATGGTTGACAAAGAAAAAACAAAACAAGAGATGACCGAAGACCTGGATATGGACACCTTCATGGAAGACGATGCCGATTTCGATCCCGACATGATGGAAGACATGGACACCATGCAGGATCTTTACGATCAGAGCTTCCGCAATATCCAGGAAGGCGAGGTCATCCGCGGACACATCGTCCAGGTCAGTGACGATTTCGTAATGGTGGACATCGGGTACAAGTCCGAGGGACAGATCCCCATCTACGAGTTCAAAGATGAGACGGGGGTAATACAGGCGGCCATCGGAGATGAAGTCGATGTGCTCCTGGAGTTCCACGACGACGAAGACGGATCCATTCACCTTTCCAAGGAAAAGGCCGCCAAGATCAAGGTTTGGGACGACATCAGCCGGATCTACAATGAAGACGGCATCATCGAAGGAAAAGTGGTTTCCAAGGTTAAAGGCGGGCTGGCGGTCGATATCGGCGTTCAGGCCTTTCTGCCCGGCTCCCAGGTGGATCTGCGCCCCGTTAGAAACCTCGAATACCTGATCGGACAGTCCTTCCCCTTCAAAGTGCTCAAGTACAATAAAAAGCGTAGAAACGTCGTTCTTTCCCGCCGTGCGCTCCTGGAAAAAGAGCGCGAGGAGATGAAATCCCAGACCCTCGCCAACCTGGAAGACAGCAAAGTTGTGGAAGGAATCGTCAAAAATATTACGGATTACGGTGTTTTCGTGGATCTGGGCGGCATCGACGGGCTCCTGCACATCACCGACATGAGCTGGGGTCGTGTGGGGCATCCCTCGGAAATGTTCCAGATTGGAGACAAGATCAACGTCATGGTCCTCAGCTTCGACCGGGAGCACGAACGTGTCTCTCTCGGCCTCAAACAGCTGATCGCGGATCCATGGACCAAGGCTCAGGAAAAATATCCCATCGGAACCCAGGTGAAGGGCAAAGTGGTCAGTCTCACCGATTACGGCGCCTTCGTGGAGATCGAGGAAGGGGTGGAAGGCCTCATCCACGTTTCCGAAATGTCCTGGACCAAAAAGGTGCGTCATCCCTCCAAGGTGCTCAGCGTAGGGGATGAAGTCGAAGCGGTGGTTCTCAGCATCAATCCCGAGAACAAGCGTATTTCTCTCGGCATGAAGCAGCTGGAGCCCAACCCCTGGGATGTCATTGCCCAGAAGTACCCCGTGGGAACGACCATTGCCGGAAAAATCAAGAACATCACCGATTTTGGTGTTTTCATCGGCATCGATGAAGGCATCGACGGGTTGGTGCACATTTCCGACATTTCATGGACCAAGCGCGTAAAGCACCCCTCGGAAGTCTTCAAGAAGAACCAGGAAGTTCAGGCCATCGTGCTCAATATCGACAAGGAGAACGAGCGGTTCTCCCTGGGGATCAAACAGCTCGAGCCGGATCCGTGGGAAAGCATCCCCGACCGTTATCCCTTGGGCAGCATCATAGCCGGTCCCATCACCAACGTGACCGATTTCGGTCTCTTCGTGGAACTGGAAGAAGGGATCGAAGGGCTGGTTCACGTTTCGGAGATCAGCAAAGAGAAGATCAAGTCGCCGGTGGGCCAATACAAACCGGGCGACCGGATCACCGCCAAGGTGATCAATATCTCTCCCAAGGATCGCAAGATCGGTCTTTCCATAAAGAAGGTGGAAGAGCAGGAGGAGCGCACCAACTACGATGATTATCTCCACAGCTCCAAGGCCGCTACCTCCAACCTGGGTGAACTGCTCAAGGAAGAAATGGAAGCCAAGGCCAACAATCCCGCTCCAGACAAAGACTGATTCGACCGACTCAACGCCTCGCTGTTAAACTCCAACACCCGGTTCATGCTCTCTGCTTGAAGCCGGGTGTTTCCTTTTGAAAGGGAAGCAAGTATGCGACTCCGAAGTTTCTGGTTCCCAGGGCTTTTCCTGCTGCTCATCACCCTGGGCTTCTTCTGGGTGGTGGGGCCGGAGCTCGACTTCCTGTCCAGTCCCAATCAAATTGCGGTGGTCGAGGTCCGTGGATTGATCGACAATTCTCAGGAGACGGTCAAGGCCCTTCGGAAATATTGCAGGGATGACCACGTCAAAGCCGTTCTCGTGCGCATCGAATCCCCCGGAGGCGGTATCGGCCCGTCCCAGGAAATTGCCCGTGAAGTGACACGCACCCTCAAAGAAAAACCCGTTGTCGCCTCCCTGGGAGGGATCGCCGCTTCGGGAGGCTACTACATCGCCTCGGCTGCATCCCATATCGTTGCCAATCCAGGAACGATCACGGGCAGTATCGGAGTCATCATATCCTTTCCCAACCTGAAAGAACTCTTCGACAGGGTGGGCTATTTCACCAACGTCATCAAGAGTGGACCTTTCAAGGACATGGGCAATCCCGGGCGTGAGATGACTCCCGAGGAGCGAGCCCTCCTGCAGAAAACCATCGACGAGGCTTATGGTCAGTTTGTCAGAGATGTGGCCCGGGGACGCCATTTGCCGGAGGAAAAGGTTCGGCAGATCGCCGACGGTCGCCTCATCATGGGAGAAACCGCCAAAGAACTGGGTCTCGTGGATGCTCTGGGGAACTTTCAGGACGCCGTCGACGCTGCGACGGCTCTGGCGAAGATCGAAGGAGAACCGGAGCTGGTTTATCACAGGAAACAGAAACGGACCCTCCTGGACCACATCCTCGGGAGCGAAGCCACTGACGGTCTATCCAATTTTCTCAATGGCTCGGCCAGCTTTCTGCGCTATCAGATGTCCTTCCCTTGAGAGAGCGACGCCAAAGAGTCTTTCAGCTCGTGAAAAGGCTGACGTCTCCGGCGCCTTCACGCAGGACTTCGGGAACGTCGTCGATGAGGGAAATGACGCTCGACGGCCTACCGGGCACGGACGATCCGGCGTCGACTATGAGGTCTATGGCGTGGCCGAGCTTGTCCTTGATGTCGATGGGGGAAAACAGCACCTCACCCGTTTCGGGATCGGTGGCGCTGGTACTGATGACGGGATGCCCCAATCCCTGGACGATGGACAGGCAGATGGGATGGTCCGGCACGCGAATCCCGACGCTCTGCCGTTTGGTCAACATGATTTTCGGCACCAGGCGGGAGCCTTCAAGGATGAACGTGTAGGGGCCCGGCAGGAGACGCTTCATGGTCTTGTAGGCATAGTTGCTGACTTGAGCGTACTCGCCGATATTTTTGAGATCGCTGCAGATGAAGCTGAAGGGCTTGCTGGGAGAGCGCCGCTTGAGCTTGTAAATCCTTTCGATGGCGTTTTTGTTCAAGAGGT
>DAIQOB010000150.1:0-6794 GCA_036788075.1 Syntrophobacteraceae bacterium | reverse complement strand
CCCATGATGCCCCACGACCGCGGAAAAAAACGCTATGTTTTTGGTTGTGGCAACCCTCTCTTCGGCGACGATGGGTTTGGGCCGGCAGTCATTGAATACCTCGAGGCGTACTGCCCCATTCCCGAGGATACGGCTTGCATCGATGCGGGAACATCCATTCGGGGCATTCTCTTCGATCTCCTCCTGGGTGAAGACAAACCCCTTCAGATCATCCTCGTGGACGCCCTCGATTTTCCAGGCAGGCGCCCCGGGGAGGTTTTCCAAATCGATGTGGAGGCTATTTCCCCGGCCAAAATCGCCGACTTTTCTCCTCACCAGTTCCCAACGATCAACATGCTTCAAGAAATCCGGGATTATACCGACATCGATGTGCGTGTTTTGGTGGCCCAGATCGAAGCCATCCCCGATGAGGTGCGACCGGGGCTTTCCGTCGCTTTACAGCAGGCCGTCGAGCCCATGTGCCGTTTGATCCTGCAGACACTCGCGGGCGGTGCTTCATGACGGGACCATGGGGACGGCGCTCCCCATCATGCGTCTTGCGGCGAATCCCCGGGAAAGCATCCCGGGCGTTCTGCCCCTGGGAAGCTGCGCAGAGGTTACGGTTTTGATTTGTGTGCGAGATTGACCCTTGGGATCCGAAAGGAGGTAAGAATGACCGGACAACCAGCGGCTGTTTCCGAACCGAAAACGGTCGGCCCGCGCGCCAGTCTTCTGCGGGATGACCCTCAGTGGGCGGATGTGTGCCTCACCTGCGGGAGCTGCGCCAGCGCGTGCCCCATATCGGGCGTGGACAACCTCGACCCGCGCAAGCTCATCCGCCTGGTGGTTTTGGGGCGCATCCAGGAGGCGGTGGACTCCAACTGGACATGGAAATGCACCATGTGCGGCAAGTGCGAAGAGGCATGCCCCATGAACGTGGAGATCACCGCGCTTTTTCGGAAGATCCGATCCATGCGCGAACGGGATAAGGTTCCCGGCCCTCTCCACAAGGGTGTTCTCATGGCGCTCCGCAGGGGCAACAATCTGGGCATTCCCAGGTCGGAGTTCACGGATCTTCTCAAGGAAGTGGGGGAAGAGCTAGCCGAGGAGTGCTGCCCGGGCTTCGAGACCCCCATCGATGTAGAGGGGGCCAATGTCCTCGTGACCCTGAACTCCAAGGAGCCCTTCGGCGAACCCGACGACATGAAATTCTGGTGGAAGATCTTTTACGCCGCCGGAGAATCCTGGACCATCCCCTCCGAGAACTGGGAAGGGGTCAATTGGGGACTTTTCACCGGGGACGACGAGGCCATGAAGATCATGGTGGGCCGCATCGTCGACAATATGTACCGACTCCAGTGCAAACGCCTTCTCCTGCCCGAATGAGGCCACGCCTACTATGCAACCCGGTTCGGGTTGGAAAAATGGTACAAGGACGATGTCCGGAATTTTGAAGTCGTGAGCATCTTCGACGTCCTCATGGAGTACTTCCGGGAAGGGCGCATCAAGGTGGACAAGTCGATTCATCCCCAGATCACGACCTACCACGACCCCTGCAATTACGGCAGAAAATCCCTCAAGACCTTCGGCCACGGTTATTTTGAAGAACCCAGGTGGATCGTGCAGCAGTGCTGCGCCAATTATCGGGAGATGTTTCCCAACAGGGAAGCCAACTACTGCTGTGGCGCCGGGGGCGGGGCATGGGCCTTGCCCTTCCAGGAGGAACGGGTCTTCTACGGCCGGATCAAGCAAAGGCAAATCCGCAATACCGGCGCAGAACTGGTCATTACGCCCTGTCACAACTGCAGGGACCAGATCCTCAAGAGCCTGCGCAAGGAGTACCACCTGGAGGTTGAAGTCAAGTATCTGTGGGAACTGGTGGCTGATTCCCTGATCATCGAACCCAAGGAAGACGAAGCGTGAAGAACAGGTCTCGCATGGAGGAAGGCAAACCATGAGTAACCCAGTGAACGGCTCTATCTGTGTCGTTGGCGGCGGCATTGCAGGGATTCAGACGGCACTTGATGCAGCGAGCTCCGGTTTTTACGTCTACCTGGTGGAAAAACAGTCGGCCATTGGCGGCGCCATGGCCAAGCTGGACAAGACTTTTCCCACTAACGACTGCGCCATGTGAATCATCTCGCCCAAACTGGTCGAGGTCGGCCGGCATCTCAATATTGAGCTCATCACCCTGGCTGAGGTCACCGACGTGCGTGGTGAGCCGGGCAACTTTCAGGTGGATGTTCTCAAACATCCACGCTTTGTGGACATGGAAAAATGCATCGCCTGCGGTGAATGCGCCGCCAAATGCCCCCGGAAGGTGGATGACGCCTACAACGAGGGAATCAGCAAGCGGAAGGCCGCATACATTCCTTACCCCCAGGCGGTGCCTCAAAAATACGCCATCGACAAGGATAACTGCATCTTTTTTGAAAAGGGCAAGTGCCGGGCCTGCGAGAAATTCTGTCCCACCGGGGCTATCAAGTTCGACGACCAGGAGGAGACGGTGACATTGCAGGTCGGCTCGGTGGTGCTGGCGCCCGGCTTTGCCACCTTCGATCCCAAGGGTATCCGCACCTGGGGTTACGGATTTTACTCCAATGTGATCACTTCCATGGAAATGGAGCGCCTGCTGTCGGCGTCGGGGCCCACCGAGGGCCACCTGGTGCGTCCCTCCGACAAGAAGGAAGCCGCCAAAATCGCCTTTCTCCAGTGCGTGGGATCGAGAGACCTCAACAAGGCGTCCCACGGGTACTGTTCGTCGGTTTGCTGCACCTATGCCATCAAGGAAGCGATGATCGCAAAGGATCATGTCAAAGACCTGGATGTCACTATTTTCTTCATGGATATGAGGACTCACGGCAAGGAGTTCGAACGTTACTACGAGCGGGCCAGGGAGCTCGGGATACGCTTCAAGCGGTGCCGGGTGCATTCCCTGGAGCCCATGCCGGGAAACGACAACATCTACCTGCGCTACATCGACGAGAAGGGCAAGCAGATTGAGGATAACTTCGACATGGTGGTCCTCTCGGTGGGGCTCTGCACAGCACCCGAGTCCGTCGAGCTGGCGCAGCGGGTTGGGATAGAGCTCAACGGGAATCGGTTCGTGGAGAGCTCATCCTTCAATCCCGTGGGGACCTCCAGGCCGGGCATCTACGCTTGCGGAGCCTACGTTGGCCCCAAGGACATTCCTCAGACCGTCGTAGAGGCTTCCGCCGCAGCAGCCGAAGCCACGCGGGAACTGGCTTCCGCTCGCAACACCCTGACCCGAAAGAAAGAATATCCGCCTCAGGTGGATCTTGGTGGGGCGCCGCCGCGCATCGGCGTTTTCATCTGCCACTGTGGAACGAATATCGCCGGGGTGGTGGACGTGGAAAAGGTGGCCGCCTATGCCGAGACCCTGCCCTTTGTCGCCCACGTGGAGCGCAACCTTTTCAGCTGCTCTCAGGATACTCAGGACACAATGAAGGGGCGCATTGCGGAGAAGGGGCTGAATCGTGTGGTCGTGGCTGCCTGTACACCCCGTACCCATGAGCCGCTGTTTCGAGAGACTCTCAAGGCCGCAGGCCTCAACGAGTACCTCTTCGAAATGGCCAACATCCGGAACCAGGATTCCTGGGTGCATTCCGGCGAACCTGAACAGGCGACCCAGAAAGCCATGGACCTCGTGCGCATGGCCGTCTCCAAAGTCGGGCTCCTCAATCCCCTGCCTGAGATCTTTGTTGGGGTCCAGCAGTCCGCACTGGTTATCGGCGGTGGACCATCGGGCATGACGACGGCGCTGGAGCTGGCCGATCACGGTTTTCCCGTTCACCTGGTGGAGAGATCCAATCTCCTGGGAGGTCAGGCGCGGTTCCTCTACAATACCTGGAAGGGAGAGCCCATTGGACCTGCCCTCCAGGTATTGGATGCCAGGGTGAGGAGCCACCCGCTCATTACCCTGCACATGGAGTCCACCGTCGCGGGGGCGGAAGGCTTTGTCGGCAACTTCAAGAGTACGATTCAGTCGCCTCGGGGTCCGCAATCGGTGGACCACGGGGTCACCGTCATCGCCACGGGAGGCAAGGGGTACACCCCGACGGAATACGGCTACGGCAGCGCGGATCGGGTCTACACCTCCATCGAGTTCGACAAGCTCACCATGATGGGGGACCGGCGAATCAACGATGCCAAAACCTTCGTCTTCATCCAGTGCGTGGGATCCCGGGAGCCGGGACGCATGTACTGCTCCAGGGTCTGCTGCACCCATTCCGTGCAGGCCGCTGTCCACCTGAAGGAGCAGGATCCCACCCGGGAGATTTTCATCCTGTACCGGGATCTGCGTACTTACGGGGAGCGGGAGGAGCTCTTCAAGAAGGCGAGGGAAAAGGGAGTCGTTTTCATCAACTATGAACTTCACGGCAAGCCCCGCGTGACCCAGCTGGATCCCCGACAGCTGGAGGTTGTGGTGTGGGATCACATCCTTCACGAGCCCCTCAGGATCGTGGCCGACGCCGTGGTACTGGCCACGGCCATCGTTCCGAGCTCGGCCAATGCGGATCTCGCCCGGATATATAAGCTTTCCATCGATGCGGACGGTTTCCTGCTGGAGGCCCATGCGAAGCTTCGGCCCGTGGATTTTGCCGGGGACGGCCTCTTCATGGCGGGGCTGGCCCACTACCCCAAGTCTGTAGACGAGGCTATTGCCCAGGCCAAAGCTGCGGCAGGGAGGGCGATCACCATCCTGTCGAGCGACCGCATTGGTCTGGAATCCACCAAGGCGACCCCCGTGCTTTCCAACTGTGACGGCTGCGCCCTTTGCCTGGACGTCTGCCCTTACCACGCCATCAGCCTGGTGGAGGAAGCCACGGCCGAGGGCCTCAGGTCCTCCCACATCCAGGTCAATGTGGCCCAATGCAAGGGATGCGGCATGTGCCAGGCTACCTGCCCCAAGGACGGCGTCACCGTGGCGGGGTTTTCCATGGAGCAGATCACGGCGCAGGTGAAGGCTGCCCTGGCTTCGTGAATTGGCAGCGACATCCTCCGCTCCGCGGGGATGCCGCGAGGCACATATGAGGAGATGGTCATGTCCTATGAACCCAAAATCATTGGATTTACGTGCAATTGGTGCACTTATGCCGCAGCCGACCTGGCGGGAATATCGAGGATGCAGTATCCTTCGAACATCCGCCTCATTCGCGTCATGTGCTCAGGGATGGTGCATCCCAGGATGGTCACGGAGGCCTTCAGCCTGGGAGCCGACGGCGTCATGGTGATGGGGTGACACATTGGAGAATGTCATTACCTGGACGGTAATGTCAAAGCGCAGGCCCGAGCCGAAGTCATCAAGGTGATGGTGGAGGAGCTCGGTCTCGAGAGTGAGCGTTTTGCACTGGTGTGGTGCTCGTCCGCCGAGGCAGACAAATTCGTGGCCGCGGTGACGGAGATGACAGAGAGGCTCCGCAGGCTCGGCCCGACCCCCTTCAAACAGGAACCAGGCCAGGCGGTCGCTTCATCAGGAGGATGAACCCATGACGGTTAAAGTCGCTCAAGAATGGCTCAACTCATGTTCGGGCTGTGAAATCGCCATCGTGGACATGGGGGAGAGGCTTCTGGATATCCTGGCGGTCGCCGACTTTGTCCACAGCCCGGTCCTGATGGACCATAAGTACCTTGGCCAGCTTGGAGACGGCGGGCACATCGATATTCCGGAAGCCGACGTGGGAATCGTCAGCGGCGGGGTGCGCAACGAGGAGCACGTGGAGGTGCTCGAGGAGATGCGCAGGAAATGCAAGATCATTGTGGCCCACGGGACATGCGCCACACATGGTGGGATTCCGGCTCTGGCAAACTCCTATACCAGTGAGGAAATGCTGCAGCGGGTTTATTCAACGGAAACGACGGATGCTCCGGCAGCTTCGTTCGGTGAAGATGTTCCGCGTCTGCTGGATGCCTGCTACGCCTTGGATGAAAAAGTGAAGGTGGACGTGTATCTGCCCGGCTGCCCGCCTCATCCTGACCAGGTCTTCGAGGCCCTCACAGCTCTCGCTACGGGAAGTCCCCTGAACCTTCCCGGCAGGAGTGTCTGCGACCACTGCCCCACCGTGAGGGAGGGCAAGGGGCAGCTGAAGACGCTGCGGAGATTCCTCCAGTCGCCGCACTACAAAGCGCCCGACGAACCCCTGGACAAGATGCGGTGCATCCTCGAACAGGGGATGCTTTGTATGGGCCCGGTCACGCGGGCCGGATGCGGGGGGAGCAAGATCGTACCCCGCTGCATCACGGCCAGGGTCCCCTGCCGCGGGTGTTATGGGCCCGTCAAGCAAAACGGCAATCAGCGGTTGGACATGCTGAATGCCCTGGCATCCAACGGAATAGACATTTCATCTCTTCCTGAAACCGTCTCCCTTTTGAGGTTTTCCGGGGCACACCATCAACTGCGCCCACCACGCAAGAAACAGGAGGCATGAAGCATGGGGCAGATCATCAACATTCATCCCATCACCCGCATCGAGGGGCACGCATCCATTGCCATCCAACTGGATGACCAGGGAGAGGTGCGGGAGAGCAAGGTCCGTATCCTGTCCCTCCGTGGATTCGAAAAATTCGTGGAAGGAAAACCTGCCGAGGAGCTCCCCCGGATTGTCAACCGCATCTGCGGCATCTGCCCCTGGCAGCACCACCTGGCATCCAACAAGGCGGTGGACCGCTGTTTTGGAGTCACTCCGCCTCCTGCGGGAAGAAAGCTTCGGGAGTTGATGCAGGCCATTTCTCATTCCGAAGATAAAATCCTGCATTTTTATTTTCTTGCCGCCCCGGATTTTGTCATGGGGCCG
>DAIQOB010000149.1:0-6842 GCA_036788075.1 Syntrophobacteraceae bacterium | reverse complement strand
CTAAGACAATATCTTGATGTATGTCAACATATCTAATGATAACTGTAGCAAATAACAACACATCCTCTCTCTACCACAAGACGGAACACTTTTCACCCGGGCAGATATGCCACAATATTGCCAGAGGGCTCCCCTATGTCTTTGATCATGGAGCAAACCGCTGCATTGAAGCATGGCGGAGAATGAATTGTTTTCTGACAGAAGCGGGTCCACCTCCAAGGCAGACTTTGCCAGGGACAACCGATGGGCTTCCATCACCACAGATTGCGCAGCTGCAAAGTTCCTGAGGCACTTGTGAACCAGCTTCCGTCAAGCAGCAGACAACCCTTGACAGCAGGGTGAAAACCAATGCAAATCACAGACCAATGAATAAAACTGTACTTCAAAAGAAATGATATCCCATCAAATTGAAGTCTTTTCGCGTGCCACATCATCCACATCATGTATACATATGAAATCTGAATTTGGGAACCGCCATGTGCACGACCAGCCAATCCCTCCCGTAAAAAATTGCAGGAGACGGCCCAGGAAAAAGAATTCCAGATTTGACAATGGACAGATTCGCTCAAACAGAGTAAAAGTCCCAAAATAGTTGTCAATTATGCGTGCACAGGTCGTTAGAATCCTTACCGAGTCGAGGGAGTGGTTCAAACAAGAACAGAAGGATGGAGGGAAATCATGAAAGCAGTGCGTGTATGTGTGGTCCTTTGTTTTGCACTCTTGCTTGCATCGTGTTCGCTGAAACCCAACTGGGATCTGATGGGGAAGTGGCAGAAAGTTGACGGGACCGAAATGCTCGAGTTTACAGGCAAGGGGACAGTGGCCCTCACAGACGGCCCCATTTCCATCAACACGACCTACAAGCTGGTGGATGGAAAACTGCTGCAAATCAACGTGGGAAGCCTGGGAGCCGTGGAGCTCAAGGTTTCCATCGCTCAGAACACCATGACCCTCACCGATTCCCGAGGTCAGGTGACCACCTTCAAAAAAGCACGCTAAATTTCGTCGGACGCTGCCGTCACGGGGCGTTCCCCGGTTGCCCTGCAGTCATCCCCAAGCCCGGCCTTGCCACAGTGAAACCTGTGTGCAGGCCGGGCTTGTTTGTGCACTCTTCGACATCTGGACAAAAGCAAGACCCCGCCCTACACCCACCCAGCATGGGCAGGAAGCCGATCTTGACGGACATGAGGAAGCAATGGACTCAAAAACACTGGAAAAAGAACTGAGTGAGGAACTGATCGAGCACTGGGATATCACCCCCACGGGGAATGGATATCTCATTGCCACGGACTGGCAATGGCCCAACCACGAACGCATCGAAATTTTTGTCAGAACAGTCGGTGGCAGGGGCGATCTCTTTCTCGTCACCGACGGAGGGGAGCTCTTCAACTTCCTTTTTTCCCAGGGGATCGATCTCACCCGGGACGAGCACGGCCTGAAGGTGATAGAAGGTGTCGCCGATCACTACGGAATCAAGCTGAATGACTGGCAGCTGACCAAAGGGAGCAACCCCGAGGCACTTGCCCGCTCCATCCGGGAAGTCCTCGAAGCCGTCAAAGATGCTTCACTCCTGCTGTGGTATAAGCTGGATCAGAGAAGCTCCCTCCATTAGGCCTTCACGACCGGGCTTTCTTGAGCCATCCAGATGCAGGCATCATCGCCGCAAATCCATGAAGCGTCGCGACCCGACGAGGGCTACCTCCCGGCCGTCTACTGGGGCAGCGTGATGCTCAGGATGAGTTTGTCCGCATCCTTGCGGCGCAGTCGGATGAGCCCCTGGTGCTTGTGGATGATCATTTTGGCCATGGGCAGGTCCAGGGTCTTGGACCGTTCCGACTGGCTCGTAAAAGGATAGAAGAAATGATCGACATCGTCTTCGGACACCTGGACCCCGTGGAGAGTCATTTCCAGGTGGACGTTGTTGTCTCCGGGCCCAGTGCGCACCTGCAGACTGCTTTCCGGTTTGCAGACGTTCAGGAGGGCCTTCAATACATTTTCCAGGGCGGTTTTGAAGAGAACAGGATCCAGTGAAATGGGGCGAAGGTCACTGGCCAGGGCCAGTTCAAAGCCAATGGAATGCTCCTCGAAATAAGACTTGTGCTCTTCCAGAATCTCCATGAGGAGATTGTTGAGTGAAAATCGCTCTGAGATGATTTCGAACGGCTTGAGGTAAGCCAGGGTTTTTTCGAGAATCTTCTCCAGCCGGGCCACCTCCTGAACAATGATGCGCACCTTCGCCCGATGGGGATCCTCCTCAGGAAGCGTGTGCAGCAGGCGGCGTGCAAACCCTCCCGCGGCCACCAAGGGGTTACGGATTTCATGGGCCAGCCGCGCAGAAACCTCACTGAGCGTCCTCAATTCTTCCGTCTGAATGATCTGCTTCTGAAGGCAATACCTGTCGGTCACATTGACCAGGTAGCCATCCACTGTCTCCACCTTTCCCTTTTCATCAAACACCGGCAGGGCGTGATCCAGCACATAAATGAGCTTCCCGTTGGCGTGGGTGATGCGGTATTCGGCCTTGAACTCCTGACCTTCCTGCAGGCAACGGTCCATGGCCGCCCAGACTCGGGGGCGGTCTTCTTCCCAAACCTTTTCTTTCCAGAAGTCGGGGGAGTCGAGAACCGTCCGAATGGAAACCCCCATGATCTCTTCAATGAAATGATTGATAAAAATGGTCTTCCCATTCCCCAGGAGCCGATACACGGCCAACGGCACATTCTCCACGAGGGTCCGGTATTTCTCTTCGGACTCCCGCAAAGCACGGGTCCGCAGGTGGACCATTTTTTCCAGATTGTCGGTATAGTCCTGGATTTTTGCCTGGGAAAGCTTCAGGGAGACGAGCATTTCTTCGAGGGCATTGGCCAGCACTCGCAGTTCGCCCGAAGGGGTGACCTTCAGAGAGCGCACAAATTGCCCTTGAGCGATATCCCTGGCAAAAGCCACCATCTCGCGGATCGGCCTCGTGAAATAGGCGCTCAAAAGGTAAATGGCACCCACCGAAAGGACCATCCCCAGGATTCCCAGACTCAGCATGAGATTACGATAGTAACCCATGACCTTCAGGGTCTGAGTCCGATCCACACAAAATTCCACCAGCGCGATGGTTTTGCCCTTGTAGTCCTGGACGGTGCCGAGCAACAGGGCGTAGGGGATTCCCGAGATCTCACGGCTGAGGTACCGGGGCGTTTTATCTTTGAACACTTCGGCATACACGGGATCCAAGCGCTCGAAATTCTCGGGGAAGGTGGTGGCAAAGCTGTAGAAGCCGCTTCCATCGTCATAGGGATAGAGGAAGGATGCCTGGACGCCGAACTGGTCTTTCAGCTTCTCCAGGAAAAAAGAGCCGAAATTGAAGCCGATTTCAACGGTTCCCACCATCTGTCCCTGATAGTAGATGGGAACTACCCCCCGAATGCCATGCCCGGTGAGGCCGGTTTCCAGACCGAAGGTTTCCGTGCCCTTGGATACGGCATCGAAAATTGTCTGACGGTAGTTCAGCGTGTCTCCAAATTCATAGAGCCTTTGGAGACGCAGAAAATTCCTGGGTGGCAGAGTATGGAAATTGAACTGGCTGATGCCGTAGCGTTCTTTCATGAAGACGTAGGCGGGATAGCAGAGGTCGATCAACCGCAGGCGATCTTTGGCTGCCATGGCGGCAGCTACTTCGGGATTGCGGCCAAAGCTCGACGCCAGGCTGACAGCCCACTTTCCCTGGGATTCCATGTTGTAAAGGAGGGCGCGGTTGTACCCGTTCAGCCTTTCCTGCTCTTCCTGCTGGATGATCTCCTTGCCGCTGAGGAGCGCCAGTAAATCAAGGGAAAAAGTGCCGAGAAAGGCGAGAAAGAAGAAGGGAATGCTCAAACGATACCGCAGGGGCATGTCACGGAGCTTAGTCGAAAGCCAATTCCTGTCTTTGTGCGTCGCCATGTCCGCACCTCTGGAAAATGGCCGATGTTCGAGCGCCATGTTGTTGCATTGAGCCATTGTCGTCATTCCGGCAGAAGCCGGAATCCAGAAAAATCTAACCGCGTTGGACCCCGGTTTCCACCGGGGTGACGTCAAGTCAGCAACGGTAGCATCAGGTCACACCAACCATTGTTCGTCACTGCAGTTTACTGACTTTTCATGTGCTCCAGGGCGCGCTTCAAGCGTTTCAGAACCGTCTCTTTTCCCAGAACACCGATGATTTCAAAGAGGCCGGGACTCACCGTCCCCCCCGTCAAGGCCACTCGCACGGGCTGAGCGACCTTACCCAGTTTGAGCCCCATTTCAGTCACGACAATCTGATGGAAAGCCTTCTCCAGGTTCTCCTCGTTGAAAACCTCCATGGATTCAAAAACGGGTACGAGCCTGTCAAAAGCCTCCTGCATGGTTGGGGTCAAGAATTTTTTTGCGGCCGCAGGATCGTACTCCACGTCGTCAACGAGGAAAAATTTCATGCCGTCAGCCATCTCTTCCAGGGTGTGCACCCGGGTCTGCAGGGTGCGAACTGCTTCAGAAAGATAGCCATCCGGTTTCGCAGGATATCCCCTATTTTCCAGAAAAGGCTTCAACAGCGGCACGAGGGTATGCGGATCCGATTCCTTGATGTAATGGGCATTGAGCCACAGCAATTTTTCCAGGTTGAACACACTGGGGGATTTACCGATGTTTTCAAGGCTGAAATACTCGATCAGTTCTTCGCGGCTGAAGATCTCCTGGTCCCCGTGGGCCCACCCCAGGCGAACCAGTCCATTGACAAGGGCTTCGGGAAGAAATCCCATAGCCTTATACGCCATGACCGACGTGGCCCCATGGCGCTTGGACAACTTCGCCTTGTCCTGTCCCAAAATCATGGGCACATGGCCGAACTGGGGGAGTGGAGCACCCAGCGCCTGGTAAATGAGGATCTGCCGGGGGGTGTTGTTGACATGATCGTCTCCACGAATCACGTGGGTGATATTCATGGTGACGTCATCGATGACCACGACGAAATTGTAGGTGGGAATGCCGTCGCTGCGCTGAAGGACCAGATCATCGAGCTCGGCGTTGTCAAAGAAAATGGGTCCCTTGATGAGGTCGTTCAAAACCGTCGTCCCGCTGTCCGGACAGCGAAAACGGATCACCCGATTGGGGCCGGGCCCCAGACCCCGATCCCTGCATCGCCCATCATACTTGGGCTTGCGCCCTTCCGCCATGGCTTCTTTGCGGCGTGCGTCCAGTTCGTCGGGAGTACAGTCGCAGTAGTAAGCGTGTCCCGTATCCAGGAGCTTTTGGAGATATTCTTTATAGATATCCAACCGCTGCGTCTGGTAGAAGGGACCCTCGTCCCACTCCAGTCCCAGCCATTCCATCCCATCGAAAATCCCTCTGGTGGATTCTTCCGTGGAGCGTGCCACATCCGTGTCTTCAATGCGCAGCACGAACTTGCCGCCATGGTGGCGTGCAAAAAGCCAGTTGAAGAGCGCCGTCCTGGCGCCGCCGATATGGAGAGAGCCCGTAGGGCTGGGGGGAAATCGTGTAATAACCGTTTCCATGAACCATGTGCTCCTTCTTTTCCCGGCACTTTGGTCCCCTCGGGGAGCGAAGGCCACGGGTACGCAATATGAGTCATTCGCCACAAGATGAGCGGCCTTGAAAAGCTTGCCCCCTCGCTTGAGAGAATACACCCTTAACACACTCACCCTGCAAACTCAAGGAGCACAGTCAACCCATTGCCCTTCGGGCAATGAAGCACGGGGATTCAACGAAAGATAATTTTCGAGGGATGCCCCATAGAAATCTTGCTCAATGGCCGCACCTCTGGCAGTATAGCGCAACCGCCGGTGAGGGGAAAAAGCGCCTCTGCCAGTGGGGATCACCTTTTCAACCCCGACTCGATCAAAAACGCTTTTTCGGAACAGGATGGACATGCTCTGTCCCACAGAGAGGAAAGCGACCCATGAAAAATTGGAATAGCCTGGTTGCAGTGTGCCTGTTGATTTTCACCCTTCATGGGTGCGGTGCCACGCGGACACAGACCGAGGACGAGATGAGCACGGTTGTTCCCAAAACCGTCCAGGTCCGCGTCGTGGATGTATCCAACGACACGAAGGAGATCTTCGATGTAGATGCCATCGGCATGCTGTGGACCGCCCTCAATGAATCCTTAAAAAAGCAGGGCATGCTTTGGACGGGCAATACGGCCACCCCTGCGCTGCACCTGGAAGCACACATTACGGAGTACCAGAAGGGAAATATTCTCCTGCGCTACACGCTTCCCATGTGGGGCAAAACCGTCTTGGCCGTCAAATGCAGTATAAAGGAAGGAAGCCGCATCGTGGCAACGACCGAAACCCGAAAGAGCATTTCCATTATCAACGAGGGAATGACCTTGTCGGCTTATAAAAAGATCTTCTCCCAGGTAGCCGACGAGCTCATCCGGGACCTGGCGAGGAAAATCTGACACCGTGCCCCTTCACTTCCGTCTGTTTATTTAAAATCCCTTGACAGCCTATTCGAGATCTTTATACTTAGCAATTTACAAATTTACGCCAAAGAAACAGAGGAAAGTTATGCGGATACGGGTCGACGAAATTCCGGAATCAGGCCGGGTTCTCCATTTGCACTGGAATCAGGGCGAATTGAGCCGGTTCCTCCCCCCGGATGATCCTTTCGAGCTCTCGCTGCCCCGTCCCTTGAATGTGGATCTGGAAATCAACAAGTTACCCGATCACATCCGTATCCAGGGCATGCTTCAGGGGGTTCTGCAGATCAACTGCCACCGTTGCCTCGCTCCGTGCCTCTGGACCCTGGAAGAACCCGTGGACATCAGTCTCTTCAACGAGGCGGAGGCACCTGGGGATGAAGAATTGGAACTG
>DAIQOB010000148.1:0-6898 GCA_036788075.1 Syntrophobacteraceae bacterium | reverse complement strand
TAAACCTTGTTGGGAGGAGCGGAGCCGTCGTGGTCGGCGTGCTCAATGTCGTCCGCTCCTATGTCCAGCCATCGCTTCGTGAATTCGACAGCCTTCTTGAGCTCTGTGGGACCCTCGATGGGACAACCCCAGATCGTGCTCACCGTGCCGCAGACTTTCATGCCCTCACGTTGTGCAATGGGGATATATTTCTCGCACATCTTCCAGTAGTCATCGAGGGAAAGGCCTGAATTGGTGCGATGGTGCGATTCACTCGTGGAAACCATGAAGAGAATCCGGTACGGACCATACCCCTCCCTGCGGGCCTGGATGGCGCGTTCCACGGCCTTTTCGCGGATCGTGATGCAGGTGAGCTCCACATCGTTGATGAGATGCGCGACTTTTTTGCTGTTTCTGAGTCTCCTCATGAGCTCGTCTGCGTCATTGAACTGGGGCATTCCCTTCGGATTTCCGAAGTTCGTGATCTCAACCCTCTTATATCCGGAAAGGATGAGCTCCTCCGCCACCCATATCTTGGCATCCGTTGGGATGACCTTTTCCTCGTGCTGGAATCCATCTCTTACGGTGATATCTCCCAAAACCACTTTCTTTGGATAGTTCATAATTGACGACATCTCGAATCTCCGCTTTAAGTATTAGGTAGGGATGGTTTAGCGCTCAAGAGCTCGGCATCGAACGCCCGCAAGCTTCCTCTAAAAGCGCAGGTTGCCGAATGCAGAGTCTCCGACGGGCTTGACCAGGCTGACTTCAAACGCCATCGCGAGCCAATCGCGAATCTCTTTGAACTTGAGCACGCGGTCGCTCAACAGACGAGAGGCGCAGAAAAATGGGTCCGCCTCACCATCATATTTCTCGATCATCTGCTGCCGAAAAGCCTGCTGTTCCTCTTCGCTCATGGGGGATTTCTCCACGGAACGCTTCCGTTCTTCAATGGTGAGAAGCACTTCCGCCGCAGAACGGCCGCTCATGACCGACGTTCGGGACCTCATGGTGTGGAAGAGGAAGTGGGGCCGGTAGGCACGTCCGCACATTCCATAGTTGGCCGCTCCGTTGTCCGGTCCGATGACCAGCTGGATGCGCGGAACCTGGGCGCACGCAACGGAGCGCACCATATCCGCCCCATATTTCCCTATTCCGGAGTGCTCGGATTCGGATCCGACCATGAACCCCGGAGAGCTTTGGAGGAAAAGGAGCGGGGTTTTATCGTTCGAGCAGCGGATGATCCACTCCGTTGCCTTTCGGGCTGCCTCCGCAAAGATGATTCCCAGCCCGTTGGATGCGATCACGCCTACGGGGATGCCCTTGATGCGGATCTTCCCGGTCACGAGGTTGTCGGCGCGGCCCATCGCGTAGTTCTTCTTGTATTCCGAAAAAAATCCGTCGTCGGCAATCGCCTTGAGGAACGCCCGAGTGTTCACGCCCTGCTGCACCTTGGCGGGGAGGTTTTCATAAAGGCTTTGCTCAGGCTCCAGGGGCGGGCGTTCCTCATAGCGGTGGATGTGCAGCTTCTGAGGAGGCTCCATGGAGAGGATTTCGCGCACCCTTTCAATGGCTTCATCCTGGTTGCGGCAAAAGTGGTCGGCACCTCCCGATACGTGAGTGTGAACGCGGGCCCCGCCAAGATCTTCGGCAGTTATGACCTCGCCCGTCGCCGCCTTCACCAGTGGAGGGCCGCCGAGGAAGGAGTACGACATTTTATCGATCATGACGGCTTGGCAGGCCATAAAAACCATGTAGGCGCCTCCCGCGGTATTCCCTCCTGTGCTCAGGGTGATTTGCTTGAGCCCCATTGCCGACATGCGGGCCATGTTGTAGAAGATCGATCCGAAATGCTGGTCGTCCGGAAAGACATCCCGCTGCATGGGCAGGTACACCCCACCCGAATCGGCTATGTAGACGCAGTTCACACCACACCGCTCGGCAATGGCCTGCGCCCGCATGTGCTTCTTGAGGGTGATGGGGAAATAAGCCCCGGCCTTTACACGGCTGTCGTTGCCAAAGATCATGGTCCAGGATCCGTGGATCTTCCCGAGACCGGTCACCATCCCTCCGCAGGGGACATCCTCCACGTCGGGGTAATCCACTCCGAAACCGGCGAGGCGGCTCAGCTCAAAAAATGTTTCACCCGGATCGATCAGCTTCTGAATGAGCGCCCGAACCGGCTGTTTGCCCTGCTTGGCAAGCCGCTTCACCGCCTCCTCACCGCCGGGCCACTCGGCCCGATAGGCAAGCTCGTCAAGCTTGGATTCCTCGTTTTCCCAAAAAGCTCTATTCGCCGCTTTTGCATCTGCCATTTTGTTATCCTCTCCAGGTGACGCGCTACGCATCGCAACAGGCGCGCGTACCTGCTCACCCGTTGTTTACTCCCCTTTGTAGACCGGCTTCCGCTTCTCACGGAAAGCGGCCAATCCTTCAAGGCGATCCTTGGTGGGTATAGTGATCCAGTAGGCGTTCGATTCGATGGCCAGCCCGGTGTGCAGGTCCGTTTCCAATCCATAGTTGATGGCGTACTTGGCCTGCCGGATCGCCACCGGACCCGCCTCACAAATCATCGCCGCCATGGCGAAGCAGTCATTCAAAAGGTCTTCGGGCGAAGAGACCGCGTTGACCAGCCCCATCTGCAAAGCCTCCTCAGCCCCTACGCGTCGGCCGGTGAATATGAGCTCCTTCGCTTTCCCGCGCCCCACCAGGCGGGGGAGACGCTGCGTTCCACCCGCGCCAGGAATGACAGCCAGCCGGGTTTCCGTCAGGCCCATTGTGGCGCTCGCGGAGGCAATCCGTATATCGGACGCCAAGGCAAGCTCCGTCCCGCCCCCCAGAGCGACGCCGTTGACGGCGGCTATCACGGGCTTGGGATGCGACTCGATGAACGTGAAGAGATTTCGAATCGTATAAATGAATTCCTTGACCTGGTTGGGACTGAGCGTCGCACGCTCCTTCAAATCCGCACCCGCGCAAAACGCCTTGTCTCCCGCCCCTGTCACAATCACCACGCGGACTTCCTCATCGAACTGCAAAGCTTCCATGCGTTCCTTGAGGGAGCGCAGCATGGCGAAATTGAAAGAATTCATTATCTCGGGCCGGTTGAGGGTGAGCAGCACCACCTGACCCCGTCTTTCCTCCATGACCAATTGCTGATCCATTACCCATCCTCCGAAGCTGCTCCAGACCGCCGTGGAGCAAAGCTGGACGAATTTCAACATGATGGCGGACTCTAAGAGGCAGTCTAAAAATTGAGTCCATCACTCTGAGCATGCACCTTGATTCGTCATTCCGGCGGTCATTAATCCGGAATCCGGGTTTTTTGCTGGGGTGGATTCCGGCTTAATGACCGCCGGAATGACGAGGAAACGAATTTTTAGACAGCCTCGAAGTGCCGGAGATCATAGCTGCGTAGCCATTTCACTCCAGGAGCAGCATTCAGCCGTGGCAGGAGCGGACACCCACACCCTTGGTCGCGGCAGGATGCCGCCCCTGCAGAAGGATGAAGGTCACTTTCATGGCGGGGTCGCCGCCCCAGACCATAAAAATGGGCTACTTTTTAAGTAAACGACTGCGCAATTGGGATCTTCGGCACCAAGAGATATCAGCGCTGCGATTTGCGTGAAAAAGCCTCTCGCGTCAACTCCCGGGCAATGATCATACGACGGATTTCGCTCGTACCCGCCCCAATCTCGTAGAGCTTCGCATCACGCCAAAGCTTCTGAACCGGAAACTCGAGACAATAGCCGTACCCGCCATGGATCTGGATGGCCTGGTCGCAGACCCACGTCGCGGTTTCGGAGGCGAAGAGGATGGCTGAAGCTGCAAGCTTCGTGAGCTCGGTGCCCTTACCTCCCCTCGCAGCTTTCTGCACCGCTTCGGCGGCGCGATACACGATGAGGCGCGAAGCCTCGGTCCTGGTGTACATGTCCGCAAGCTTTTGCTGCACCATCTGGAAATTGGCTATCGGTTGTCCGAACTGCTCCCGATCCACGGCGTATTGGACGGAATACTCGAGAGCCTGCTCTGCCATTCCAACAGAACCGGCCGCAAGGACAATTCTTTCTATATCGAGGCCGCTGGTCATGACGTGGACGCCATTATTTTCCTGTCCGACGAGGTTCTCGGCCGGAACCTCACAATCCTCGAAGACCAGCTCGCCGGTTGGAGAACCGCGCATTCCGCACTTTTTCAACTTTCTCGACACCGAAAAGCCGGGAAAATCCTTCTCCACAATAAAGGCGCTGATCCCTTTGGCGCCCTTATCCGGGTCCGTTTTGGCGTAAACCAGAAGCGTGTCCGCTATGGGTCCGTTCGTAATGAATATCTTCGTGCCGTTCAGGATATACTTGTCACCCTTCTTCACCGCCCGGGTCCGAAGCCCCATGGCGTCCGATCCGGCATTCGGCTCCGTCAGACCCAATGCTCCGACCTTTTGACCGGAAATCAAAGGAGGCAGATACTTCTCCTTCAACATCTCATTGGCATTCTTGTGAATATTGTTTGCGCAGAGATTGGAATGGGCGCCATAGGTCATCGCCAGGGCCGGGGAGACGCGGCTCATCTCTTCAATGGCGAGCGCCTGCATCAACACGTCGCCACCCAAACCACCGTATTTTTCGTCCATCGTTATGCCGAGGATTCCAATTTCCGCACATTTGCGGAAAAAATCAGGCGGAAGCCAATCTTCCTCGTCAATCTTTTCCTGCAAAGGGCCCAGTTCATTAAAGGCCCATTTGTTCACCGTTTCCTTGATCATACGTTGTTCATCAGACAGCTGGAAATCCACTTGACTCCCCCTCGAACCGAACTGTTTCGGATTATAGTTTTATTTCAATGTTGCCCTTGCGACACGTTAACTGGCCAGTTCGTTGAGATTGGCAAAATAGTCCAGGGCCTCCGGGTTCTTCAGCGCATCCTTGTTCTTCACTTCACGGTTATGGATGACCTTTTGGACGGCAAGCTCAACCTTTTTCATATTCAGGGTATAAGGGATATCGGGGACGGCAATGATCTTTGCAGGAACGTGCCGGGGGGAGGCGTTGGTCCGGATATTCTTCTTGATCTTTTCTCGAAGATCATCGGTCAGGTCAAAGCCTTCTTTCATCTTGACGAAGAGGATTACCCTGACATCACCCGACCATTGCTGACCCACGATCACGCTGTCTTCGATCTCCTCCATCTGGTCCATCACCCGGTAGATCTCTGCGGTGCCGATCCTTACCCCTCCAGGATTCAGCGTCGCGTCGGATCTTCCGTAAATGATAATGCCCCCCCGTTCGGTGACCTCGATGAAGTCTCCATGCGTCCAGACTCCGGGAAATACTTCGAAGTACGCAGATCGGTATTTTTTCCCGCTCTCATCGTCCCAGAAGTAGATGGGCATGGATGGGAAGGGGGCCGCGCAGACCAGCTCGCCTCGCTTTCCTACCGTCGGCTTGCCGTCTTCATCATAGGCAAAAACCTTCATACCCAGTCCCCGGCATTGCAGCTCCCCTTCATAGACTGGTCCCATGGGGTTGCCGAGGGCAAAGCAGCCGTTCAGATCAGAGCCTCCAGAAATAGAGGACAGCTGCATGTCACTTTTCACTTCGCGGTAGATGAAGTGGAAATCCTCTTTGGACAGGGGCGAACCGGTGGAGAGCAGGGTCTTCAGCGCGCTCAGATCGAACTGTTTGCCCGGCTTCACGCCTGCAGCCCTCAGGGCCGCTATATATCCGGCGCTGGTGCCGAAGACGGTGATCTTCTCATCCTGGGCCATCCGCCACAGCGCATCCGGACCAGGATGGAAAGGATTGCCGTCATAGAGCACAAGGGTCGCGCCCGTGGCAAGCGAGGCGGTCAGCCAGTTCCACATCATCCACCCGCATGTGGTGAAGTAGAAGATCGTGTCCTCGCGCTTCAAGTCTGTATGCAGAATCAGCTCTTTGAGCTGGTTGAGCAATACCCCGCCAGCGCTCTGGACCATGCATTTCGGCAGACCCGTAGTGCCGGAGGAATACATGATGTAGAGGGGATGCTCGAAGGGTAGCTGAGCAAATTCGATGTCTTCGGCATCATTGTGGACGAACTCGTTGTAGTGCACGGCATTGGGGAGAGCGGCAAGGTCCGGTTTTTCCTGCGTATAGGGAACGACGACGATCTTTTCAATAGAGGGGAGATCTTTAATGATTTGTGCAACCTTTTCCAGGCAGTCCAGCGCTTTCCCTTTGAAATAGTAGGCATCGGCGGTAAACAGGACCTTCGGCCGTGTCTGGCCGAATCGATCAAGCACACCCCTGATACCGAAATCCGGGGAACAGGAGGACCATGTCGCCCCAAGGCTTGTCGCTGCCAGCATTGCGATGATGGATTCGGGCATATTCGGCATGAAGCCGACGACACGGTCTCCCGGGGTGACACCCGCCGCACGGAGGGACGCCGCGACCTTTGCCGTTGCAGCGTAGAGTTCCTCATAAGTGAGGGTGCGGCGGACAGCATCCTCGCCCCGGAATATCAGGGCCGTCTTACCATCCCGGTAGCGCAGAAGGTTTTCGGCAAAGTTCAGGCGAGTGTCCGGAAACCAATGCGCCCCCGGCATTCGGGTCGGATCGTCAATGACCCTGGGATTACCGACGGACGGCTTAATCCCGGCAAAACGCCACACCTCGAGCCAGAATGCCTCTAAATTCTCTACAGACCACTGATACAGCGCGTCGTAGTCGGCAAAGTTTGTTCCATAGGTATGGTTTACACTCTGCATGAACCTGTACATATTGGATTCTTTGACTCGTTTTTCCGACGGCTTCCACAAAGGTTCCATCATGAAATTCCTCTTCATTTGCTCAATCAGGCGCACTAAGTACAACTCAATACATTAGAGTGTCCACCACTCGATTCGTCATTCCGGCAATCCTTTAGCCGGAATCCACTGAAG
>DAIQOB010000147.1:0-6923 GCA_036788075.1 Syntrophobacteraceae bacterium | reverse complement strand
AGATTGGTGGAAATGAACCGTTTATCGTTGAAAAAAAACGGGATCGAGGTATAAAACCCTCGATCCCGTTCTAGGGGACTCTTGCGTACCAGGTTACATTTAAAACATAGAGCTCAGTGGCATTACATCATCTGCCATTCTTCAGCAGGACCTATCCCTTTTTTTTGCCTTCGACCGATCAGCGGCAAGGATCATGCGGCCATCTTCAACCGACAGTGCGCTTTGGCATGAGCCATCGCGAGTTCTGCTGCGGGTTCCATCTCCTTTTCCTTTTCCATTGCCTGCAAAACTGAACCCACTACCCAAAAGCATGACGGCTGTGATCACTGCAATACTCATCAAGATTCTCTTCTTCATCTGAATTGCTCCCTTTTCTGTTGAACCTGTTGCATTCGACCCTTTCAGCACCCATCTCTATGCTCCAGTCCCATCGCCTCTTTGGGCGATGCAGGACCTTTCTGGATACGATGCGGGGGCTCTCCATGGCTTCGAGCTAATGTATTTGCCAGGAAAATGCCAAAAATATTTTTGTTTTGATAATAGAGAGTTATCTATTGAATGACGAATTTATTCTGCCACAGCACTCGTCACTATTGTCGAGCGAAAACAACCTTGTCGATTTAAAAAACGTCAGGGGCCGAGTCCATTTTTTTGGGCAGGGGTCGATAAATGCGCATCCGCTGCCTGAAAATCAGCCCATGTTATGTGGCCCCTGCAGCGCTGGTACCCTTGTGGCATTATATTATGGCACAAACAAACATGCAGAGCCCTCGGGAGGGTGGGGAGGCAGACATGATCCCGTTGATCAGCAGAAAATGGTTCTATGCACTCCCTCTCGTGGGCATGGGGATTTTCATGCTTCTCTCCTTCGCCCACGACGGATTCAATACGCAAAGGAGCATCGAGACCTACTACTTGCCCCTCTCTGTCGGCTTTGTCATGGGATGCCTCATCAGCTTCTTTCAGTATCGCATCGAGACCAAGAGCCGCTCCTACGAGAGACAACTCTCAAGAGAGCGGGAAGATGCGGCATTGGGCCGGGCTGCTGCCACAATGGCGCATGAGGTGAGGAACCTGCTGAATTCCGTGAGTATGGGAACTCAGCGGCTGCAGTTGGAGGCCCAGGAACTCCCCCCCGAACATTTGCATTTGCTCGAACTGATGATGGACGCGGTCGGCCGTGCCAATCGAATGGTGACAGACCTTCTCAATTACTCCCGGCCAAGGCCCCTCAATCCGGAAAGCATTCATCTCGTGAATTTGATCGACAGCATTCTCCTGCTGCATCAGGGGCGTTGCAAGGACCTGGGAATCCGACTGGAAAAGCATTTAAATTTTCAAGGTACCATCCAGGCCGATCCGGACCTCTTGAAGCAGGTGATTGAAAATATTGTTCAGAATGCCATCGATGCACAACTGGAGGGTGGATTCATCTCCCTGACTCTGAAATCGCAAAACCGCCATGTTGCCCTCGTCGTTCAAAATGAAGGCTTTGAACCGCCGCCGGATAAACTGGAAATGATACTGGAACCCTATTTCACCACAAAGGCTACGGGTACGGGGCTTGGCCTTGCCATCGTGCGCCGCATTGTGGAAGCCCATGGCGGGCATGTTGCTCTCCGATCACCCGCTGCCAACGTACTGGAGATTGCCGTTTTTCTCCCACTCAGCCGACACCCGGGCCAAAAGAGCCTGCAGCAGCAGGAGGATTCAAAACCATGAAAATCCTCATCGTCGATGACGACCCCACACAAAGAGAGCTTCTCAAGGGCTTTCTACATCACAAGGGTTACCCGACCCTCACTGCTGCAGATGGTCCGGAAGCTTTGAAGATCTTTCAGAAAGAATCGGTGCATCTGGTTTTGCTCGACCACCAGATGCCCGGTCAGAGAGGCAGCGAAGTCCTTGAAAAATTGAAATCCATCAATCCCATTGCACGCGTCATCATGATCACGGGTTATAGCGATGTCGATACAGCCGTGACCGCCATGAAACTGGGTGCCGACGAGTTCATGGAAAAGCCTGTCAGCCTTGTAGGGCTTCTGGAAAAAATTCGTCAAATGGAAGAGCGGATTGTCGTGGACGAAGACGTCGCCGCCGTAGAAGAGGCAGTAGACGAAACACCCCTGCCCATAAAAATGGTGGCTGAAAGTCCGACCATGAAGGAAGTACTTTCCATGGTCCGCCGAGTGGCGGAAAGCCCCTGGCCCGTCCTCATTCAGGGCGAAACGGGAACCGGCAAGGAACTCATCGCGCGACTCATACACCTGTTGAGCAACCGGCAGGACGCCCCTTTCATCGAAGTAAACTGTGCGGCCATACCGGAAAATCTTTTTGAAAGCGAACTCTTCGGCCATGAAAAAGGGGCTTTTACGGGTGCGCTCAACAAGCGCCGGGGCTTTTTCGAGCTGGCTCACGGCGGCACGCTCTTTCTGGACGAGATTGGGGAAATGCCCCTTTCTTTGCAGCCCAAGCTCCTGCGAGTCCTCCAGGAGAAGAAAATCCATCGCGTGGGCAGTGAAATAAACCTCCCCGTGGATGTCAGACTGGTATCGGCGAGCAACCGGGACCTGAAGAGCATGGTGGAAGAAAATCATTTCCGGGAAGATCTCTATTACCGGTTGAAAGTCCTCGAAGTGCGGGTTCCTCCCCTGCGCCACAGGCGTGAGGACATTCCCGTCCTGGTGGAAACATTTCTGAAGGCCTGCACCTCAAGACCTTTGCGATTTTCCCAGGATGCCATGGATGCCATCATCAAATACCCCTTTCCGGGCAATGTCAGGGAACTGGAGCACATGGTGCAGAGAACGGTCACTCTGTCGCGAGGCGCCATCATACGTTCCTCCGATTTGCCTGAAGAAATCCGCCATCATCAGGCGAGCAGCCATGGCAGCCTCATGGAAAGACTGGAAGCCATGGAACAGGAAATGATATACTCCGCTCTCAAAAAGAAGGACTGGGTCCAGACTCAAGCAGCCGACCTTCTGGGAATCAGCGAACGCGTGCTGCGTTACAAGATGAAAAAATACGCTATCCGAAGAGGGGATGAATCATGACGGAGGTGCCATGACCATTCTTGAAGCTCAGCAACTCACGAAAACCTATCGCTTGGGAGATCGTGAGATCTGCGTTTTAGACGGGGTGTCCGTTGCCGTGGCGGAGGGAGAGTTCCTCGTCATTCAAGGCAGCAGCGGAAGCGGCAAAACCACACTCCTCACCCTCCTGTCAGGGCTTGACAAGCCCACCTCCGGCCGCATCCTCCTGGAGGGGATAGACATTACGGACTTCAAGGAGGAGGAACTCGCGCCCCTCCGCAACACGTCCATCGGCTTCGTCTTCCAGTCTTTCCACCTGGTCCCTTCCCTCACGGCAATAGAGAACGTCATGTTCCCCGCCGAGCTAAGGCACGACCACGACGCCGAAGAAAAAGCGAACATTCTGCTGCGGCGAGTGGGATTGCTGGGCCGGGCCGGCAATTTTCCCCATCAGCTTTCAGGAGGCGAGAGACAGCGGGTGGCCATCTGCCGGGCACTCATCAACAACCCCAAAATCCTTTTTGCCGACGAGCCGACGGGAAATCTTGATTCTTCCAACGGCAAGGCCATCCTGGACCTGCTCCTGGAGCTCCAGAAAGAGCGCAGGGCCACCCTGATCCTGGTGACCCACAGCCAGGAAATCGCTCGAACATCCGACCGCATCATTTTCCTGAAGGACGGCAGGATTGCCGCTCACGGCCTCGGCACTCATCAGGGCGGTCGGGATGGCTTCAGCGAGCAGCACCATGTTTCATAAATCCTTTATCCGGCGTCAGCTCACCCGTTCAAGACAGCAGACCGTAGTGTTCGTGCTCTGTGTGGTACTCTCCATGGTCACCCTCATTGCCCTGGACAGCTTCAGTCGCAGTGTGAATGAATCCATGCTCATGGATGCTCGAACCCTCCATGCGGGCGATATCATCATCCACTCCCATTACGATTTCTCACCCACACTGGATGATGCTGTAGGATCCCTCGTAAAACAGGGACTTATTCAGGCGGCCAGGGTCTACGATCTCTATTCCGTCGTCCGCACCGCAGGCGACAAAGACTCCCTCCTGGTGGATCTCAAGATCGTGGAACCGGGCTACCCCTTTTACGGTGCTGTCGAGCTGAAGTCTCAACGCCCCTTCGAAAAAGTGCTGACCCAGGGAAATATCATCGTTGAACAGGGAGTCCTGGACCGCCTGCACCTCCAGGCGGGAGACACCCTGAACGTGGGCGAGGCGACCCTCACGATCGCCGATGTTGTCCTCCATGAACCCGACCGGCCGGTAAACTTTTTCTCCCTGGGACCACGCGCATTCGTTTCGAGCAGGGACCTCGAAGCTCTGAATCTGGTCCAGAAGGGAAGCCGGGTGGACCACCTGTATCTCCTCAAGGTCCATGATCCCGGGAACGTCGACCGACTGGCGGCCGAACTGCGCGACGTGGCGACGCCGGACCGGGAGCGAGTTGACACCTATCGGACAGCGGGTTCACGCATCAAGCGTTTTTTCGATAATTTTCTGTTTTTCCTGGACCTCATCGCCATCTTCACCCTGCTCCTGGCCGGAATCGGCATTCAGAGCGCCGTCACGGCCTTTCTCCAGGAAAAGGAAAAGACCGTCGCCATCATGAAGACGGTGGGGGCCACCAATCGGTTCATCACTCTGCAGTTCATTGTGGTATTGTGTCTTTTGGGCTTGGCGGGAACGGTATTGGGTGTCCTCCTGGGTTTTATCCTCCAGAATTTCCTTCCTTTCGTGTTCCAGGGCCTGCTCCCCCAGAACATCCGTACGGGCATTTCGGGATGGGCCGTTTTGAAGGGTTTTTTTCTGGGGGTCTTCGCCGTGGCCATTTTCACCTCCCTTCCCCTCTACCGATTGCGAGACCTCAAACCTGCCGTCATTTTCAGGAAGGAAGAAGCCGGCAATCGGCGCGGACTCCCTTTTTACCTGACAGTTCTTGGAGTGGTGCTCGTTTTCGCGGCAATGATCCTCTGGCAGCTCCGGGATGTCAGGATTGGGCTCTATTTCATTTCGGGAGTCGCCGTCCTCATCGCTCTCGCAACACTCCTGAGCGAGGCCGTGCTTCTCTCCATCAGGAAAAGAAAAATAAGATCCCTCCCTCTGCGGCAGGCTTTCAAAGGGCTTTTCCGCCCCCGCAACGCCACCAAAGCCGTTATCGTCACACTGACCGCCTCACTTTCCGTCATCTTTTCCATCACACTGCTGGATAAAAACCTGGACGCCAATTTCATCCAGTCCTACCCGGAAGACGCTCCCAATGTCTTTTTCCTTGACATTCAGACATCGCAGCTGGAAGCCTTTTCCAGGGAATTGGGTATCCAGGCGGAATACTACCCGGTGGTGCGGGGCCGCATTCGTTCCATCAATGGAGAACCGGTCGATGTGGCCCGGGAAAGGCAGCGGCGGGGAGACAACCTCGCCAGGGAGTTCAACCTCACCTACCGGGATTATCTTTTGAAGGATGAAGCCCTTCTCCAGGGGGAAAGCCTCTTTCGTACAGACGAAGAGGGCGTGCAGGTCTCGGTCCTCGATACGTTCGCGGAAGCCAACGGCATCAAAATGGGAGATCGCATTGCCTTCAATATCCAGGGAGTCCCCCTGGATACGACCGTCGTGAGCATCCGAACACGCACGAAGGAATTCATTCAGCCCTTTTTTTATTTCGTTTTTCAGGAAAAGGTTCTGAAGGCTGCGCCTCAAACGGTTTTCACCGCTGTGCGCCTTCCGCCCCGCGAGATATCCGCCATTCAAAACAGGATGGTTGCCTCCTTTCCAAACGTCAGTGTCATCGATCTCACGGAGACCGTCCAGGTTTTTGCCAAAATCCTGGGAAAGCTTTCGGGCATCACACGCTTTTTCACTCTCTTCAGCATCATCGCCGGGGTCCTCATCCTCGTCAGTTCCGTATTGGCCACTCGCTTTGTCCGCATACAGGAAACCGTCTACTTCAAGATCCTCGGAGCACGAAGAAGCTTCATCCTGAAAGTGCTCACCCTGGAAAACGGGATTTTGGGATTTCTGAGCGCCCTCATCGCCCTGCTCCTCTCCCAGGCGGGAAGCTGGACGATCTGCCGGTGGATCTTCGACATCACCTACCATCCCTTCCCCCTGTGGAGCCTGCTCATGATTTTTTCAACGCTCGCACTGGTGGTGGCGGTTGGGCTGGTTTCATCCATTTCTATTCTCAGGCAGAAACCGGTCATCTTTTTGAGAGAACAGACGGAGGAATAATCCATGACGAAACGATTAACCTTGCTGAGCCTCGCTCTGTCGACCTGCCTGCTGGTGCTCGGCCTCGGTGCCACGCCAGCCGGGCCGGGGTGTTCGAGGCAGGGTCTCAACGGAACACCCCGAAGGGTGAGGGAGTGATTGTCGCCATGGGGAACAGCCTCACGGCGGGCTACGGTATTTCCGAAAGCGAGGCCTATCCCGCCCTCCTGCAAAAGCAACTGGCTGCCGACGGATACGCCTACCGGGTCGTCAATGCGGGCATCAGCGGAGAAACCAGCAGCGGCGCATTGTCCCGTGTGCAGTGGATTCTCACGCTGAAGCCGGATATCGTGATCCTGGAAACAGGAGCGAACGACGGATTTCGGGGAATCGACCCGGCCCTGGTGGAAAAAAACATCGACGAAACTGTCCGTATCCTTCATGAGAGTGGCGCGACCGTCGTGCTGGCAGGAATGCAGATCGTTCGAAATCTGGGCAAGGAATACACGGATGCCTTCAACGCTATCTATCCGCAGGGCGCCGATAAGCACGGGATGATCATCATTACCTTTCTCCTGGGCGGCGGAGCGGGAGAACCGGAATAAAACCAGGGGGACACCATTCATCCCACGGCCAGGGGGTATGAAATCATCACCCAAACGGTCTA
>DAIQOB010000146.1:0-6953 GCA_036788075.1 Syntrophobacteraceae bacterium | reverse complement strand
TCCTGCTGGTTTGAAACAATTTGTTCATTTCCAGTGGCAGTTGCATTCCTCCTCCATGTTTTTTCGCGTGAACAAGAAATGGCGGCACACTCCCTCGACTCCGCCACCCCTTGTACGGGGGTGCACCAGTCGGAAGAGCTGCCGGTCTACGGCAAGGCAATGTGATCCGGAGACATGACAGTATACAGGGGAGAATGCAGAACTCAATGAGAATAAGACGCAGGACACGTCGTCATAAAATGAGCCTCCAGCGGGTTCCCGATCTTCGACAGGGGCACCCGCTGGAGAGAATGCTTTGAGTTGACTTAACCCGCTTTCGTCATTCCAGCGAAAGCAGGAATACTGTAGGTACTGACTTTCGCTGGGATGTGCCGGGAGAATTCCGGAGGCAACCGGCGAGGCCCGGCATCAAACCCCGTTGCCCTTCACCAGCCGGCCCATCTTTTGGCCCAGCTCGATGCATTTTTGAAGGTCCTCGTGGGTGGGTGCAAATTGCACCCTGAGTCCCGGATCTGCCACGTCCACTTTCATCTCTTCCAGGGCGCCCGTGAGGATTTTGACCGCCTCGCCGCTCCACCCATAGGAACCGAAGGCCGTACCGATCTTATGCAGAGGTTTGAGTCCCTTCATGTAGCAGAGCATATCCGCCATGGGCGGCATGATGCCGTTGTTCAGGGTGGAAGACCCCAGGATGAGTGCCATTGCATCGAGCACTTCCGTCATCACGTCACTGCGATGGTTCAAATTGAGGTTGAGTATCTTGAACTCGACCCCTTCCTGTCCCAGCCCATCAGCAATGGCCATAGCCATTTTCTCGGTGCTCTGCCACATGGTGTTGTAGATGATGAGCGCTTTTTCCCTGGTTTCCTGGCGGCTCCACCTGCCGTAAGCCTCGATGATTTTGGAAGGATTCTGTCGCCAGATGAGCCCATGATCCGGCGCAATCATGTCAATTTCGAGGCCCAGCTTTTGGACGCTCTCGATGAGCTTGCCCACCAGTGGGGAAAAGGGCAGAAGGATGTTGGCGTAATACTTGGCCGCATGCACAAACAGCTGATCCAGGTCCACTTCATCGTCGAAGCGTTCGCTGGTGGCCCAGTGCTGCCCGAACCCATCGCTCGATATGAGCAGTTTGTCTTCCTTGATGTAGGACATCATACTGTCGGGCCAATGCAGCATGCGGGTTTCCAGGAACTGTATCGTCTTACTCCCCAGGCTGATCTCCTGGCCGGTCTCCACCACTTCATAGGGCCAGTCTTCCCGGTGGAAATGCTGCAGAAGCGCTTTTTTCCCCATGGCCGAACAGATGATTTTTTCGGGCTTCACCTGGTCGACGAGCTCGGGCAGGGCCCCGGAATGGTCCATCTCCACGTGGTTCACCACGATGTAATCGATCTTCCGAGGTTCGATGATCTTTCGGATGTTATGCAGGAGCGCATTCTTGAAAGGAGCTTTCACCGCATCGAACAAAGCGACTTTCTGGTCAGGAACGAGAAAGGAATTGTAGGTGGTACCCTTGGGAATAAAATAGCCGTGAAAATCACGCACATTCCAGTCCACGGCCCCCACCCAGTGGATTCCCTTTTTGATTTCAATGGGTTTCATCATTACCCTCTTTTATGGTCTGTTGAAAAGCCTACGCCTTCTCCTCTGCCACGGATCCAGGCCCTGCCAGGGGCTTGAACATTTTCCGGCTGGCTCCGCATACCGGGCATTTCCAGTCGTCAGGCAACGCGTTGAAAGGGGTACCCTTGGGAATTTTCCCTTTGCGATCGCCTCTGTCGGGATCGTAGAGACATCCACAATTGGTCATCTGGCACTGGTACATGTCTTTTGGGTCCGCCATGATATCATCCTCTCTCGTCTCACATTCATTGCACAAGGTTTCTACCAATTCTCTCCCAGCAGCTCGTAGTAAGCCTGGGGATGGGCGCACGCAGGGCATGAGTCAGGGGCCTCGGCGCCCTCATGCAGGTAACCGCAGTTGATGCAGCGCCACACGACGGGCTTGTCCCGCTTGAAGATTTTACCGGTTTCAATATTCCGTGCAAGGTCCAAATACCGCTTTTCATGCTGTTTTTCAGCAACGGAGACATACCTGAAAACCTCTGCGATGTCGCCGAACCCCTCTTTTTCTGCAACGGCGGCAAATCCCGGATAAAGATCGGTGTGCTCATGGCGCTCCCCCGCGGCAGCCGCTTTGAGGTTCTCCAGGGTGCCACCGATGACCCCAGCAGGAAACCCGGCTGTAACCATCACGTCACCGCCTTCCAGAAACTTGAAAAACCGCTTGGCATGCTCCTTCTCCTGGTTGGCGGTCTCCTCGAAAATGGCTGCGATCTGCACGAGACCATCCTTCTTGGCCTGGCTCGCGAAATAGGTGTAGCGGTTCCGTGCCTGGGATTCACCGGCAAATGCTGCAAGAAGATTTTTTTCTGTCTCGGTCCCTGCGAGCTTTTTCATTACTTCCTCCTAATCGTGTGCGTTTCGTTGTGGTCTGCATTTTCCCGTAAACTGACTCTTTCCTCCAGGCATTTGGGGCAAAATCCCCAGATGTCCAGATGCACCCCCTGGATCTCGTAGCCGTGAGTGTCCACCAGCATTTCTTCCCATGAATACGGAAGCCCAACACTGACATCTTCCAATGCACCGCAGCGCAGGCAGCGGATGTGGTGATGCAGTTCCGTATTGACGTCGAAGCGTCTCTGGCTTCCTGCCATATCCAGTTTTCTGATGGTGCCCTGGGCTGCCAGGGACTCAAGGTTTCTGTAAACCGTCCCCAGGCTGATGCGCGGGAGCCTAAGCCGTACCCTGGCATAGATTTCATCCGCGGTGGGGTGAAATCGCGCCTCTCTGAGCTCCTCCAGGATGATTTTTCGCTGGGGAGTCATGCGTTGAAATTTTCTGTGAACCATGAGGCCTTTCCAATTTTATTGATAACGATAACGCTTATTAATAATCTAAAATCATACTGTCAAGCCCAACTTGGTACTAAACGAAACATCCAGACACCATTAAAGCTTCGCAGACGTCTCCTCTCCCTCAGGGAGAGGACTAAAGTGTGGGGGATGCAGCTTTGCAGGCCCTCCACATCATCAAAAACTATGAACCCCTGCCGCTGACATCGTTTTTTCACAACGAAACGAGAAGCGTCATGCATCGGTCGATTCCGAGGGCGACCGCCCCCAACGACATCGTGCCGGAGTGACTGTCTAATTGACTTTCTGTGGCTTCTCGCCGAATATATCCCATGTGTAACCCAAAGGGTGTGCTCACTTAAAAATTCTTTTGTCGGAAGGTCCTCCTGCATGGAACCGAGTCCAATCACCAAGAAGGGTCTTTTTTCCTGGATATTGACACGCTACAGGGGGATGCAGCTTCTCCTGCTTCTCCTGATTGTGAGCACCATTTTCTTCCGTGTTCTCCCCCTCGAGCTGCAAAAAAGGATCATCAATCAGGCCATCGCCTACAAGAAGCTGGACCTCCTTTTCCTCTATTGCGGACTTTACCTGGGAGCGGTGGTCCTCGCAGGCGTCCTGAAGTACGCCATCAATCTGCTCCAGAGTTACATCGGGCAGCGGATCCTGAAGGAGCTGAGGGAAAAAATATACGATCACATCCTGACTCTCCCCATTTCCTTCTTCAGACGGACCCCTCCCGGTATGGTCATCGCATCCCTGACCTCCGAGCTCAGCGCCATCGGGGAATTCCTGGGAGGGGCACTGGCCATACCCCTCATCAATGTCTTCACCCTGCTGACCTTTGCCGGTTATCTTTTTTATCTGCATCCACTCCTGGCCATTCTAAGTTTTTGCATCTATCCCGTTGAAATCATCATCATCCCATTCCTGCAAAGACGCTTCAATCTGCTCAACCGGGATCGCATTGACGTCACGCGATCCATGAGCAACGTCATCGGCGAAGCCATATCGGGCATCCACGAAATCCATGGAAATGCCAGCTATCATTTGGAAAATAGAAAATTAGGCCGTTTCAACGAATCCCTGTTCACCATCCGCAACCGGATGAATGCCCTGAAGTTTCTCATCAAGTTTCTGAACAATTTTTTCCAGAGCCTCGGCCCTTTCATTCTTTTCCTTTTAGGAGGCTACCTCACCCTCCAGGGACGGTTCGACCTGGGTGCCCTCGTCGCGTTTCTGTCGGCCTATGAAAAGCTCTATGACCCCTGGAAGGAACTGATGGACTATTATCAGGATCTCCAGGACAGCCACGTCCGCTATCATCGCATCATGGATTATTTCGACATCCAGCCCGAGTTTCTCCTGGCCCCCCCTGGCGGACGCGATCCTCTCCGCCTGGAGGGGGATATCCGAATTCAGGACATGTCCTTCATCATCGATGGTGAGATCCGCATCCTGGACCAGGTGAGCCTGTCGTTGAGATCGGGTGAGCAGCTGGGGCTGGTAGGTTTTTCGGGGAGTGGCAAGAGCACTCTGGCCATGGTCATCGGGCAGCTTTACAGTTATACGACGGGGCACGTTTTCCTGGACGGCCAGGAGCTCAAGACCCTGTCCAAGCAGGATATCAGCCTCAACATCGGATACATTGCTCAATACCCTTTCATTTTCGATGGCAGCATCGAGGAAAATCTCCTGTATGCCTGCGAGTCTCTTGTCCCCCGTGACGGCGGTCCCACGGGGTCTCTCCCCGGGAGAGACGAGATCGTGAAAGTCCTGGAGCTGGTGGGCCTGTCGGACGACATCTTGAGGATCGGACTGAATACAGTTCTCAGTCCTGACGGCACCGAGGATTTCACTCAAAAGGTGATCCGCATGCGATCCACCTTCTTTCAGCGTTGGGGGTCCGAGCTCGCGGATTCTGTGAATTTTTTTGACCTGGATCGTTTCCAGGAGCATATCTCCGTGGGAGAAAATATCGCCTTCGGTCATGCCCATGTGGACGAATATCAATTGGAGGCGCTCCCCAGGAACCGCTTCTTCCGCGAGTTTCTGTTGGAAAGCGACCTGCTGGACCCTTTGCTGGGCCTGGGTGAAGAGATCGCCCTTCAGACGATCGGCCTGTTGAAAGATCTCCAGGATGATCCCTACTTTTTTGAATTGAGCCCCATTTCTCAGGCTGAATACGAAGAATACCAGGAGATCGTGAGCCACCTGACGAAGGCCGAGTCCGTGGGGCTCAAACAGAGGGAGTTGGACGCCCTCCTGCGCCTGGCCTTGCGGTTCACTCCAGCCGTCCACACCATGGCAGCGTTGCCTGAAGACCTCGAAAGGGCCATTGTGAAGGCCCGCCGCCGATTCATGGAGAAGATGCTCCAGCACGACCAGGGGGCGATAAGCTTCTATCGCCCAACGGATTATGTTTTCACCCAGAGTATCCTGGACAACATTATTTTCGGGCGTACCAAAGCGGATCGTCCCCAGGCCATCGAAAAGGTCCGGGAGAAGGTGGAAGAGCTTCTGAGGCAGGAAAATCTCACGGCTGAAACCTTGGAAATCGGCCTCAAGTTCCAGGTGGGCAGCAAGGGAGACCGTCTATCGGGCGGCCAGAAGCAGAAAATCGCTATTGCCCGCGCGCTCCTCAAAAATCCGCGCATACTCATTCTGGATGAAGCGACGGCCAGTCTGGACAATGCTTCTCAGGCACGCATTCAGCAATTGTTCAGTTCCGAATTGAAAGGGAAATGCACTTTGATTTCCGTCGTCCACCGACTGGAATTGGTCCGTGACTTCGATTTGATCGCTGTCATGCGAGCGGGCAAGATTGTGGAAATGGGGCAATACGAAGACCTCATGGCCAGAAAGGGGCTTTTTTATGAGCTTGCACACGGAACCTAAGAAAGGATGTCCAGTCAGTCCCGGAGAGGGGCGTTGCGAAATGTCCGCCAACCTCGAAATATTCAGAAATGTATCCGCTTTCTCGGGAATCCCCATCGATCGCCTCAAGCTGCTGGCCTACCTGAGCAAGAGGGTCAACTTCAAGGCTGGAGAGTTCGTTTTTCACCACGGCGACCTGGATGACAAAGCCTACCTGATACTCTCGGGAAAGGTTCAGGTGATACGGGAATTCCCCGATCATTCCATTCTGCTCCATGAATTCAAAGAGGGCGATTTCTTCGGGGGATTGGTGCTCCTTTCGGACATCAAACGGCTCTTTTCCATAAAGGCCCTTACGGATCTGGAGTGCCTGACCATAAGCCGGGAAAGCTTCCAGAAAGTGCTCATGCAGTTTCCGGAAATTGCGCTGAAACTGCTCAACCCCATGATCAAGCGCATGGTCCAGATGGAGGAACGACTCCTGCAGGCCCAAAGCAGCCAATGTATTTATGGATGAAAGGAGTCCTCCCATGGATGAAAAATTCAATCCCTTTGCCATCGCTCAGCAGCAGCTGGACCGCGTTGCCGAAAAGCTTGGCCTGGACCCCGCCCTTCATGAGCTCCTGCGGTGGCCCATGCAGGAAATTCAAGTGACCCTCCCCGTACGCATGGACAACGGCTCCACCAAAATATTCCACGCCTTTCGAGTTCAATACAATACGGCGCGAGGCCCCGCCAAGGGGGGGATCCGATGGCATCCCCAGGAAACGATCGATACGGTACGGGCATTGGCCGCATGGATGACCTGGAAGACGGCGGTAGTGGACATTCCCCTGGGGGGAGGCAAGGGGGGGATCGTGTGCAACCCCAAAGAGCTTTCGGAAAGCGAGAAGGAGCGCCTCGCCAGAGCTTACATTCGAGCGCTGGCCCGGTCTCTTGGAGTCACCAAGGATGTCCCCGCCCCCGATGCTTATACGACGCCCGAGATTATGGCCTGGATGATGGACGAGTACGAAAAGATCATGGGAGAGAGTCACCCGGGGGTCATCACGGGAAAACCCATTGCCCTGGGAGGCTCTCAGGGGCGGGGGGATGCCACCGCCCGGCGCGCCGGCTACGTGGCGCGGGAAGCGGCGGCGGCCTACGGCATGGAGCTCA
>DAIQOB010000145.1:0-7014 GCA_036788075.1 Syntrophobacteraceae bacterium | reverse complement strand
GCTTGTGGGCGTGGCCGTCGGTTCCGTCGTAGGGCCATGGACATCCAAGTACTTCTCCGACATTTGGCTCAAGCGACTTTTCATCGTGCTTGCACTGTATGTCGGCATAGACTCGGTGCTGAAGGGTTTTTTCAACATCAAGATGTTCGGCTGATAGAGTCCATCGCATATCTTAACTTCCTGGTGGGCGCAGAAAGACGCGCCCACCTACATTGAAACCGGGCATTCAAGCGCGCCGGAGCCTTCTGTACATGCTCTCCCTGACAGAATTTCTCACCCTCCTGGATCCATGGCTCATCAGTCCATACCGCTGGCTTTCTTCCGGGACTTCCGGCTATCTCCTGGGAACAGCGATCCTCTCGCTGCAGTGCGTCGCCCTGGGGGACCTGTCCCTCCTGCTTATCTCCCGATTGAACCGGCGCCGTCTCCGAGAGATTCAAACTGAAATGGACCGGCATCACGACCTGTCGGAAACGGCACTGCGGCTGGGTGACAAGGAAAGTTACAAGGCTGTGAACCGCCAGGCCCTGGAAGCCTTCGGGTATTCGTTTTCCCTGGGAGCGGCTCTCTTCTGTGTTTCCATCTGGCCTGTTCCCTTCGCTCTGGCGTGGCTCCACCTCCGCTTTGCCGAGGTGCCTCTGGAGCTCCCCGTCTCCCTCCCCCTCCTTGGGAACACTCTGGACTATCTGGCCTCATTCCTCTTCATTTACATCTTTGTGCGGGTAGCATATACAAGAATCATGACCCTTTTCCCGTGGTACACGGCACTCAAGGCGAGAGCTTCCGGGCGCATTTGCTGAGCCGCCTCGTTGTAGGAGGGGGAAAGGGCGAAGGTGAGTACCTCCTCGGACTCAAGCCCTGGAGGGGAAGAACTCGCCCCGGTACCTGTCGGGAATGGGGACCTCAAGTGGAAAGGAAAATCCGGTATGGCGGATATATTGGTCCTTGACGATGTGTTGGATGCTGCTGTGTTGATGCGGAAAATCCTTGTTAAAAAGGGGCACCAGGTTTTTGAATTCACGGAAGAGGAGGAGGCCATTGGCTTTGCCCGCGAGCATCATGTGGATCTGGCGATTCTCGATATCAAGCTCAAGAAAATGAGCGGAATAGAAGTGCTGGAGGAGCTGAAAAAAATTGATGAAAAAATTTCCTTCATGATGCTGACAGGATATCCGACTCTAGAAACGGCAAAGGAAGCTCTTGAACTGGGTGCCGAGGAGTATGCGGTGAAGCCCATCGACAAGGTTGAACTGGAGGAAAAAGTGGCCTCTATTCTGGCCAGGAGGGTAAAAGCACATCAGTCGCAGGTTCATGGATAGCCGTGACCACCTCCCTCCCGCACTCTGGAAGATCCTCCTGGTGGCTTTTGTTGCCGTGACGGCTTTTCAGGGAAGCAGGGGGCTTTATGAGAGCACTGAGGGGCGCTATGCAGAGTGCGCCCGCGAAATGCTCGTGACGGGTCGTTTCCTGGAACCGACCCTGGAATTCCAGCTTCATTGGACCAAGCCACCTCTCACGTATTGGGCAATTGCCGCCGGAATGACCCTCTTCGGACAGAACGCGTGGGGAGCGAGGGCTTATCTTGTCGCGGCATTCTGCCTCACAGTTCTTGCCGTTTACCGGTTGGCCCAATATCTCTGGGACAGGGACACAGCTTCTTATGCGGCCCTCGTCTATGCGACGGCACCTTTCCCTCTCATCGCTGCCAATACCATCAATGCAGACACACTCCTCACCCTTTGGGAAACCCTGGCAATGCTCGGGTTCTGGGCGGGTGTGCGCCGGGGGGACGCGTGGGGTTTTCGCATCATGTGGCTCTGCCTGGGCGGAGCTTTCTTCACCAAAGGACCTCCTGGCCTCATCCCCCTCCTGAGTGCACTGCCCACGTATGCCTTCATGAAGCTGAAATTGCGACACCCCTTACCTCCGTTTTTTTCCGTTTCAGGTATTCTCCTTTTCCTGGGGCTCGGACTGAGCTGGTACGGCTATGAAATCATGGTCCATGAGGGGTTGCTCCAGTACTGGATGAGAGACGAAATCGTGGGGCGCATTGCCACACGTGAGTTTCATCGTAATGAGGAATGGTATAAGGTCCTCATCGAGTACGTTCCCGTCCTGCTCCTTGGGGGTATCCCCTGGGTCGTTCTCGTAGCAGGCCATTTCAGGTCCATTGCCTGGCCGGGAGCACGCTGGAGGGATGCGGATTACTGGAAAGAGCGCACCGAGTGGCTTTTTCTTTTTTTGAGCTTTACTGTTCCGTTTCTCATTTTTGCTGTGAGCCGCTCCCGATTGCCGCTCTATGTGCTGCCGTTGTTTGTGTCCATTGCACTCGCACTGGGCAGAGCGACCTACCGGCTCGTGGAAAGTGGCAGGGTGTCAGTGCTTCGCGTCCATCGTCTTGCTCTGGCGGCGGTGCTCGTGGTAATGATGGGAAAAGCCGCCATGGTGCATTGGCCTTCTCATCGAAACATGGAACAGCTTCTTCTCGAGATCCGGGATGCCGCCCCGGGAGCTCAACGGGGGCGCCTCTACCTGGTGTACGATCATCCCCTGTACGGGCTGCACTTCTACCTCCGGGAATCGTTCGTGCGGGTTTCGAGCAAGTTCACTCGGGCAGAGAATCCCGCACGCCTTCCGGTTTCAGAGCTTCCAGCAAGACTCCGGGCTGAATGTGCTTCAGGTGCGACGCCTCTGCTTCTCATACCGAAGGAGCGACAGGAGGGCATCCAGGAGATTTTGCCCTTGGATTTGAATCGGGACGGGGAAGGGAAAACAAGACTCCTTGATGAAAATGGAGACCTGAGGTCATCGACGGGAAAAGTGATGATCGGGACCGGATCGGGAGCTCCCAAGACTACAGGCGGCCTCGATTTTCTGGAACTGAAGAGCCCATGGGTGCTGGTTTTCCCCTGCGGACGTTACCCATCGGATTAAGGAGCTGTCTAAAAATTCCCCCCCTTGAGGGGGGCCAGGGGGGTGTGAAGATTTGGCAAACAAAACGACACCCCCCTGCCCCCCTCAAGGGGGGAATCGAAGCAGGTTTGACTCCCGAGCAGATGAACTTGAGACGGTCTCTAACGTCTCAAGATCCGGAACATAAGCTTCTGAGCACAGCAGGAAGGAAAGGATTCATTTATGGCATCACAAAAGCAGGTCGGAGAGGATGATTCCCTCCAAAATCCTAAAATCCTGATTCTTGGAGCTGGAGCCATCGGCTCGTTTTATGGAGGCAAGCTCGCCCAGGCTGGTGCCCGTGTTTCAGCCATCTGCCGTTCCGACTACGAGGTGGTGGCGGCCGACGGCGTTCATTTCGAGAGCGTATCGGGAGACTTTCGATTCAGACCGGAGAAAGTCATCCGGAATGCCGTCGAATACGGCGACGTCCCGGATTATGTCCTGGTGGCCACCAAAGTACTCCCCGAGGTCGATGTGCCGGAGCTCATCCGTCCTGTCGTGAATGAGAAAACGGCCATCCTCCTCATTCAAAACGGCATCGATATCGAGGGATCCGTAGCGGCCGCCTTCCCTGAGAACGAGATCATCAGTGGGCTGGCCTTCATCGCTGTCAGCCGTTTGGCGCCGGGATATGTGCGTCACCAGGGCTACGGACGCCTGACGATCGGGTGCTATCCATCGGGAATTTCCAAGAGGGTGGAAGCCCTTTCGACTCTCTTCACGAAGGCAGGAGTTCCCTGTATCGTCACCCCAGATGTCGTCAACGCCCGATGGCTAAAGCTCGTTTGGAACGCAGCTTTCAATCCGGTATCGGTTTTGGGGGGTGGAGTGGATACCCTGACGATGCTCCAATCGGAAGAGTGTGCCGGCCTGCTGCGTGCGGTCATGGAAGAAGTGTGCATGGTGGCGAAAGCTCTGGGGCATGAAATGCCATCGGATGCGGTTCAGAAGAACATCGAGGCGACCTTGGCCATGGACCCTTACAAAACGAGCATGCTCCTGGACTTCGAGGCCGGGCGTCCCCTGGAGGTCGAGGCCATAGCAGGCAATGCCGTGCGTGCAGCCCAACGGGCAGGTGTGGAAGTGCCTCACCTGGAGAGCCTCTACCCCTTGTTGAAACTGGCGGATCGCAAGCGCCGGCATTTGCTCTGAAGGGATTCACGGCACGATGTGTCTGTGAAAAAGAGGTGCCGGAGCGTCTCCTCAGCGCGTCATGCCAGGGAGGCTGCAGCCTGAAAGGGCTTGCCCGATGGGCTACTGAGGATTGGAGGAAAATCGTTTCATGCGCTCTTCGAGAGATTCGGGCTCCCTGGGGTTCAGAACAGCCTCCACAGATTGCATGATCACCGTCTGGGGATCACCGGTGAACGTTGCGCTGTCTGGAAGGATGATGGTCAATCGCTCCTGGATTTCTCCGCCATTGTATTTCTCCATGGTGTGAATGACGCTGATATCATCAAGGTTTTTCAGAACTTCCGGCAATTCATGAAAATGCATGGATGTGCTCCTTTGATGGCGGATTGAAAGGGCCGTCCGTCATGACGCGGTCCGAAGAACACGTCATGACGGGGGGTGCATAGGGGGGACCGGATCTGGAACCTTCCGGAGGGGCCTCCGCTCTGTCGGAGGGGAAAATTTCAGCCTGATTGCGGTGTGTGCCTGAGCAGAAGCGGTTTAAGATTCTTGAGCTTGATCGATCACGCCGTCCCGGTATGCTTTTGGCCGCCATTCAGCCCTCGGGCAAAGTCTCTGGATACGGGCTTTCGCCGGCAGGACGGTATGAAAATGCCAAAAGATATGTGATCAGGGGCTTAGATGCTGCCCAAATGCTCTTCTCTGTATCGTTTTATCGCAGCCTCGTCCACCAGTTCACGTATTTTTGCCACACAGGCATCGTCGGCGCAGGCTTTGGGCCAGATGGAAGGCACAACCTCCATTATCAGACGTTTTTGTTCGTCAAAGCTCAGATTCACTACAGCCGATTTGATCTCATCGAATGTCATGATACCCTCCATTGCAAGACGTGGATGTTTAAACAATCCCCATGATCCCCTCTCCTCACCGGACACCATTCGGGATGCCGTCGAAGAGGACCCCTGGCCACACAAAAAGCTGGAAATGAGTCAATCCAAAAACGAAAAAAGATCAAGAACTGCTGGGTCTTCAGCGATCTAAAGGTGCCAGGTCACATTCAGCCAGAAGGACCCATTGTTGGGATCGTTGGTGGTGACTATGGCTGATTTTTTGGTGCTGCCTTTGCAACCATCGAGATCGATGATGAGAGTGATCTGCCCCTCGCCGCCGGGAGGGATGATCCGGTCGAACCGGACGTTGCAGCCTCAACTGACTTGCACATTGCGGATTTCGAGAGCTGCCGAGCCCGTATTTTTCACATGGAACGTGTGCTCGATCCTGTCATGGCCCCCGACCAGCCCAAAATCGTAGGCCCTCTCGTCCATCTGCACAATCGGTCCCTCAAGGCCCTGAAGGATGGGATCTGGTACATTGGACGCAGCATTCAACGCACTGTGGCTTCCACTGAACTGCACCGACAGGAAAAGAACGATCAGAAGGAATGTTTTCGCGGAAAGCTTCATACCAACAGCCTCTCTTGGAGGGAAACGCATGACGTTGTGACATGGCTCTTAACGCTGTTTTTCCTTTTGCCCCTGATGCAGCAAGGTGCGCTGGGCTCCATCGGCAAAGGAGCGGGCAATGCGCTAAAAGCCCCAGATTCCCTTCAGGCCCAAAAATTTGCCTTCCAGCAGGCCGTCATCCCGATGGTGGTAGCGTTCCGTGTTGTCCTGGCCATAGGTATCGGGCTTCCCCACGTAGACTTTGAACTGCTCGTTGGCTTCCTTCTTGAGAACTCCGGGGTCCGGTTTGCCGGAAGGCCTTTCGGGGGTTGTCTGACACGCCCACAAAAGGAGTGTAAAGAAAAAGAGCACTCCATAAAAAAGTGTGTGTGAACAAAAAGTTTTCATGATCAACCCCCTCGTTCCTGGAGCGGACCTTTTTCTTTTCTCGCCACTCGGAGGCGAACCTGCTCCTCGGTCAGATCCTTCGAAGAATAAGAAATCTCTTTGCACACATTAATTTTAATGCAATTTGCATCGAAATGCCATGTCGATTTTTCTTCAATTACGCAGACGGTTTCCAGGGTGAAGGTGAAGAGCTGCAGATTTTATTTTCACACGCATCGTATGCTACCAGCGAAGCAGAGTGGAAGCCCATGTGAATCCAGAGCCGAACCCCAGCAGCAAGAGCAGATCCCCCCGCTCCAGCATGCCGGATCGGTACGTCTGGTCCATGAGAAGAGGGATGGATGCCGCGCTGGTGTTCCCGTATTTCCGGATATTGCTCAAAGACTTTTCGGGGGGGAATCCCAGCCGCTCGGCCACCATCAAGTTGATGCGCTGATTGGCCTGATGAGGGATGACATATTTGATGTCTTCCGCCTTGATGCCGCTGCGCTTGATGGAATTATCCGCCACTTCCGTCATGCTCATGACTGCATGCTTGAAGACAGCCGGTCCGTCCATTTCCATCCACATGGCCCCACTCTTGAATATGTCGCGGGAAATGTACGGCTTGCGCGAGATGTCCCACACTCTCATCTGCAGACAGGAAGCAAAGGTGCCGTCTGCGTGGAGCTCAGAATACAGGATACCCCGCTCGGGATCTTCGGAGGCGCTGACGACGGTGGCTGCGGCCCCATCCCCGAACAGAACGGTCACATTCCGGCCCCGGTTGGAGAAATCGAGAATACTGGACTGCAGCTCCGCCCCCACCACGAGAATATTCCGGTAGATGCCCGCCCGGATGAATGCATCCGCCGTTGTCAACGCATAGAGAAAACCGGAGCACTGGGTCCGGACGTCCATGGCGCCGATAGGCCCCGCGCCCAGTTCAGCCTGGAGGTAACAGCCGTTGCCGGGAAAATTCTGGTCGGGAGAAAGCGTGGCGAAGATAATGAAATCGAGATCCGAAGGAGACATTCCTGCATCCTCCAGGGCCTTCCGCGAGGCCTCCAGAGCCAGGTCCGAGCACGAGACTCCT
>DAIQOB010000144.1:0-7021 GCA_036788075.1 Syntrophobacteraceae bacterium | reverse complement strand
GCCTGCCCCACCTGCCGGGCGGAGGTGACTCCTGCGGCATGAAGCGCTTTCAGCAGCGAATCCGCCTGGTCGCGCTCCACAGCGAACAAGAGTCCACCCGATGTCTGAGGGTCAAACAGCAGTTCATGCTGCGCGGAAGAGAGCTTCACCCTGATCTCCAGGCTGTCCTGAACGAGCTTGAGGTTGGCCGAGTTGCTTCCCGTCGTCTGCTTCTTTCCGTACATTTCCAGCGCATGGGGATAATAAGGTAAGCGATCGTAGAAAAGATCGATGGCTACTCCGCTTCCCCTGGCCATTTCCAGAGTGTGCCCGAGGATTCCAAAACCGGTGATGTCGGTGCATGCATGGATCTGGAACTGGAGGGCTGTTTCGAGGGCCTGCCGGTTGAGGCCCGCCACTTCAGGGAGAATGGCTTCCAGTTCAGGCCAGGGCAGCTTGCGGGCCCTGCACGCATTGAAGAGTACCCCTGTTCCCAGAGGTTTGGTCAGGATGAGGACGTCTCCAGGCTGGGCCCCTTTGTTGGTCAAAACGCGGTCAGGGGGAACAACCCCCGTGACGGCCAGACCGTATTTGGGCTCTTCATCGTCCACGGAATGCCCTCCCGCCAGGGAAGCGCCGGCCTCTTCCACTTTTTCATGGCCTCCTCGCAGCATCTCTTTCAAGATGTCCATTCCGAGCTTCTTGGAGGGATACATGACCAGGTTCAGGGCCATGATGGGGCGTCCGCCCATGGCGTAAATATCCGACAGGGAATTGGCCGCTCCAATGCGACCGAACCATACGGGATCATCGACTGGGGGAGTGATAAAATCCACCGTGGATATGACGGCGAGCTCCCCTGTCAGGCGATAGACCGCCGCGTCATCGCTCGATTCGAAGCCTACCAGCAGGTTGGGATCCTTGGGTGCGGGAAATCCCTGCAGCGCATCCGACAGAGCCGTCGGACCGATTTTAGCCGCTCAGCCGCAGGTGCGGGCCAGACCAGTCAGTGTTTGTTTCTTGCTGAAGAAGTTCATTTTCCTCTCTCAATCCGCCGGCTTTCCGCGACAGATGGACTCAAGCATTCAACTCCAGCCCCCCCGTGCTCCTACCCCTCAACGACGCAGATGACGCTGCGGCGCTATGCCGGGAGGGTCTCAAAGTATCTGCAATGCCTATAGACATTGTACGAGCATTAGTAAAATCGGATTTTCCGATTTCAATAGAATATTTAATGGAAATAATCTATTTGAATCCTGCACGGTGAAGGGACACAAATACTCATACGGGAAAATCGGTTTCCATTCAATGGTGAATGGGCGGCGCGCATTGAAGATAGATCAAAGGTTCTTGAAGAGCAGCTGTCGCGTACTTTCTATCGCCTCCCTGTATCTTTGGAGGCGTCAAGGGCAGGCAGGCTGCCGGCAAGGGCTCGAAGGAGTCGGGAAGAGAGCGGAGCATGGCTGAGGATAAGCCGGTGGATCGGCTGAGCAGTATGGTCGAAAGCTGTGTGGAATGCCGGATTTGCCAGCAGGAATGCGAGTTCCTGAGTCAATACGGTACGCCGAAGCAGCTGGCCCGGTCCTTCGATCCCGGCCTCCAATCCTTACGGGACATACCTTTTGCGTGCAGCCTCTGTGGACTTTGTGAATCCGTCTGCCCCGTGGGGTTGAGCCCGGCAAGGATCCTCCTGGAAATGCGTCGGCGGAGCGCGGGGCACACTTGCGCCGCATACTCCCGGCATGCGAGGATTCTCCAGTACGAAGCCCGCGGAATCTCTAGGCGCTATACTCATTATGCCCTTCCCCGGGGCTGTGACACGGTCTTCTTTCCGGGATGTACCCTTTCGGGTGCCCGTCCGGAGACGGCTCTTCGAGTCTTTCAATGCCTGCGCAGCCACATTGCATCGCTGGGAATCGTGCTCGACTGCTGCACGAAGCCGTCTCATGATTTGGGGCGCCAGGAGCACTTCGAAGCCGTCTTCGGCGAAATGAAAGCCTACCTTGTGGAGCACGGGGTGCGGACGGTGCTGGTAGCATGCCCGAGCTGCTACAGCGTTTTCAGGGATTATGGAGGGGAACTGGCCGTCCGAACGGTTTATGAACTGCTGCTCGATGCGGAGCTGCCCGGCAGGACTGCTTCGGGAACCGTGACCGTGCACGATCCCTGCGCCATCAGGGATGAGCAGGCCATCCACGAGGCGGTGCGGGCGCTGATACGCGCCCAGGGCCTTCATATCCAGGAGATGGAGCACCATGGAAGGACGACCCTCTGCTGCGGTGAAGGAGGGGCGGTGGGGTTCTTCTCCCCGAAGTTATCTCGAAATTGGCGTGACCGCAGAAAGATGGAAGCTGCCGGCCGCAGGATCATCACCTATTGCTCAGGCTGCGTGAATCTTCTGGGAGCTGTTACTCCCACCAGCCATGTCCTGGACCTGATTTTTGAGCCCCGCGCCACGCTGGCCGGCAAAATCCGGGCGTCCAAAGCACCCTTCACCTACTGGAATCGATTGCGGCTCAAAAGGCGCTTCAAGAAATTCGTGAAGGCAGCAGTGACGCGTGAAAGAAATTTGCACTGATGGGTGGAAAGACCTGGCCGAGGTCGAGATCCAATGCCGCTGACTTAACGTCACCCCGGTGAAAACCGGGGTCCAGAAAATCTTTATTTTCCTGGATTCCGGCTTTCGCCGGAATGACGAAAGTTGGTCAAGTCAACGACATTGATGTCGAGATCAGGCCGGGAAGAGGGGAAATGCCATGAAACTCGATGCAGGGGCCACTGACTGGCAAACCAAGCCCACGGATCGTTTTGTACTCAAGTGGATCAAATGCAACCTGTCCGCTCGAATCACTCCCGGGCTGGTGCAGGTGGAAGGGCTCCAGCCGTGGATGATCACGATTGCTGGTTCGGCAACGGCGGTGCTCGCCGGGGTCGCCTTTGCCGCAGGATGGGGATGGCTTGCCGGGAGCCTGGCTGCGTGTGGACAGGTGCTGGACGGAGTCGATGGGCAATTTGCTCGACTGACGGGGCGCGAAAGCAAAGCAGGGGCCTTCTGGGATTCCGTCCTGGACCGTTATGCCGATGGAGCCATGGTGATGGGGCTGGGGATTTACCTTTACCGGCTGCCCTTTGCCTGCCCTGCCTGGATGCTGGGAGTTCTAGCGGCTCTGGCCCTGGTGGGGAGTAACCTTGTCAGCTATTCCAGTGCTCGCGGCGAAAGCCTGGGATTGGACCTGGGACCCCCAACCCTTGCCAGCAAAGGGACGCGTACGAGTGTCATGATCCTTTGCGCCTGGGGGAGCCTCTTCTGGGCGGGACTGCCCATGGCGGCGCTCGTGTACCTTGCGGTGCATCCCAACCTGGCGGTTCTGGGGCGCCTCCTGCGGACCCTGCGCGACGGGCGGCCCCTTTGACATTTGGGTGCTCCACGGCGCTCCCGCGAGATGAGGATTAGAAATGGTTGAATGCGGAGTGATTCACGGCCGATTTCACGTATTGCATAACGATCACCTGAACTACCTGCTGGCAGGCAAATCCCGGTGTCGCCATTTGGTGGTGGGGATCACCAATCCCGATCCGTTGCTGACAAGGGATGATCCGGCGGACCCCCACCGGAGCAGCCCGGGAGCGAATCCCCTCACTTATTTCGAACGTTATACGATGGCGCGGCATGTCTTGCTCGAGGCCGGAATTCCTCCTGAGGATTTTTCCATTGTCCCCTTTCCCATCAACCTCCCGGAGCTCTACCGCTATTACTTGCCCATGGACGCCGTTTTCTATCTCACCATTTACGATTCCTGGGGGCGGAGAAAACTCGAGCGATTCCAAAGTCTCGGGTTGAAGACAGAGGTCCTGTGGGAAAGGCCCCTGGAGAAGAAGGGGCTGAGCGCCACCGATATTCGCAGGAGCATGGTCCGGGGAGAGCCCTGGGAGCATCTTGTGCCGCCGGCTGCGGCAGCTCTCATGCTGCGGTGGGGGATTCCCGAACGGCTCAAAGCCCTCCATGGGGAGTGACGGAGCTCAACGAGCCTCCGAAGATGCTGCCGACCCGAATGGGATCCGCGGATCAGACCTTCTTTTCCGCCACAAGCCTGGCAAAGTGATCGAAGGAGCGGTCATAAGTCGCCTCGGCGTTTTTGGGAAAACAGCATCCCGGAAGCTGGCGGCTTTTCAGGTGATACTGAATGCATTCGCAGCACAGGCCCTTTCGGGAGCACGATGCATAGCTGCAGCTGCAATGTTCCAAGTTCTGTTCTTTCTTGCACTCCATGAAAACCTCTCCTTCATACCGTGCCTAATGAGCGTCCCCTGAATGCTTTCCCCCTTTAAAAATCACCACGCCCATGGCGCACAGCAACAGAATTTCGTAGACCAGCACCGCAGTCCAATTTTCTGCAATGGACCAAACCAGGCCTCCGCCCACGATCCCCGGCACGCCGGTCAGAATAAGCATACCCACTTGCCACGGCCAATTCATCTGTCTCCCCTCGATGGTTTCCGAATGTTTGGTGGAAAGCCTCTTCAGGCAGTCCCGCTGCCCGCCTTTTGCTGCCTCTGGAGGAAAACAGCGGGGGAGGCTACGTTGGAGTTTTCTAGCACAACCCGACTTCGGGATCAACGCCTTAGCGGCCCCTCCCTCCGAAAGGCCCCTGAGCCCTTGCCCTCCGGGAGTACGGAATGATAGGATGACCAAAAATGGAAGTCGAATGCAGAATGAAAGCCATGACCGCTTGGGAGGATGCCTGATTCAATATGTTGATACTGGGGGTGGAAACATCTTGTGACGAAACGGCTGCCGCCGTTGTGGAAGATGGGAAGCGGATTCTCTCCGATGTCATTGCCAGCCAGATTGCCGTACACAGCCCTTACGGCGGTGTGGTTCCCGAGCTTGCTTCCAGGAAGCACGTGGAAGCCGTTCTACCCGTCATGGACCGGGCGCTGGCGGAAGCCGGGGTATCTGCGGAGCAAATTGACGCCATTGCCGTGACCCAGGGGCCCGGGCTGGTGGGTGCCCTGCTCGTGGGGATCGGTGCCGCCAAGGCCATGGCTTATGCACTGGGCAAGCCCCTCATTGCCGTCAGCCACCTGGAAGGGCACATGCATGCCGCCTTTCTGGGGCAGGACCCTCCGGGAGAGCCCTTCATCTGCCTGGTGGTTTCGGGAGGCCACACGGCCCTCTACCGGGTGGACCCCGACGGAGAGAGCCACTTCATGGGATCCACGCGGGATGATGCCGCCGGAGAAGCCTTCGACAAGGTGGCCAAGCTCCTCGGGCTGGGGTATCCGGGCGGAGTAGAGATCGACCGCCTTGCGGTGAAAGGGGATCCCACGGCCATTCCCTTTCCAAGGGCTTTCAAGGAAAGGGATTCCCTGGAGTTCAGCTTCAGTGGCTTGAAGACATCTGTTGCCAATTATGTTCGTGCTCACGGACTGCCTGGAGATGCCCAGGGAGTTTCCGGTGCTTATCGCCTGGAGGATTTGGTGGCCAGCTTCCAGGAGGCCGTGGTGGATGTCCTGGTGACCAAAACGGTGAAAGCCGCCCAAATGTCTGGAATCACGCATGTGGCCGTGGTGGGAGGGGTGGCGGCCAACAGCCGCCTCAGGCAACGACTGGTGGAAGCGACCGCCCAGGAGGGATTGACGCTTCACCTGCCGCCGCTGCGCTTTTGCACCGACAATGCCGTCATGATTGCCGCTGCCGGTTTCACGTCCTGGAAGCGCTCCGGGTTTTGTCCCAACCCCCTCGACCTGGATGCCAGATCCAGGTGGATCACCAAGACCTACTCGTAGCCCATGAGAAGAACTGGACGCTGAAGACGCTGACGGGGCGTTGAAAAACGCAGATAAAAGAACGGAAGAGCTCATGAGCCGGCGTTAGAAAACCGGGAATGGACGGCATGACCTATCTCACTCCTCAGCAATATTTTCGACTGCAGGGCACAAGGCCCCGCAAGAGGTTCGGGCAGCATTTCCTGGCTCAGTCCAGGACGGCGGAGCTCATTGTGGAGGGGGCCGACCTCGAGTCCTCCGACGTGGTGGTGGAGGTGGGGCCCGGGCTCGGAGCCCTCACGCAGCATATCCTGGCCCGCGTGCGTTGCCTCCATGTCGTGGAGCTGGACCGCGACCTGGCGGAATACCTGGCGACGGCGACGCCGGCATCGGGGGACTCTTTTCATGTGCATCAGCAGGATGTGTTGACTTTCGATTTTCTGGAAGTGAGCCGCAGCGAAGGGCAGCCCCTCGTGATTCTGGGAAATCTGCCCTACAATATCAGCTCGCCGCTGGTTTTCCGTCTCCTCGAATCCCTGTCGGTCATAAAACGTGCGGTGTTCATGGTCCAAAAAGAGGTGGGAGACCGCCTGTCAGCCGGTCCGGGAACGAAGGACTACGGCGTGCTTTCCGTGCTCCTGGGCGTTTGCGCCCGGGTGACACCCCTGTTGACTGTGGGGCCGGGGCAGTTCTATCCGCCGCCGCAGGTGGATTCCCTCGTTTTGCGTATGGATTTTTTTCACGATGCGTTTGCTCAGCCGCCCTCCTTCAAGTTCTTGAGGACCCTCGTCAACGCGGCTTTTCAGCAGAGGCGGAAGACCCTTCATAACAGCCTCAAGAGCCTCTTTGGGGGAAACATGGCGCTCCTCGATCGGGCCCTCGGCGAAACGGGCATCGACCCCAAACGGCGTCCCGAAACCCTCAGCCCCCAGGAATTCCTTCAGTTGGGAAAAATCCTTCAAATGGGATGAATCGGGCAGTGTGAATCTGCCTTCAATGTCCCCTGGACGGACTGTCAGCGTTCATCAGCGCTCTATCAGCGTCCTCAGCGTCCCTTCTTTTGGATCGAATCCACCGCGCGGCCTATCCATGGGCTCGAATATGATTGAGAAAGGCCGTGCATAAAGGCGAAGCCTGCCTGTTCCTTCTTTGGGCCAGGTAGAAAGAGCGCAGGAAGCGGAAGCCTTTGAGGGGCACCGCCACGAGGCACTTATGCTCGATGTCTTCGGCCAGGGCTCTGGATGAGAGAATGGAAATGCCGATGCGCGCCTTG
>DAIQOB010000143.1:2109-7109 GCA_036788075.1 Syntrophobacteraceae bacterium | reverse complement strand
GACAGGCGTAATGGTTGATGGTAGAGTTTTGCCCGATGTGGATCGATTTGGACCGTTTCGACGAGAAACGCCAAGCCCAGTCCAAAGAGCGACAGCGTGAGCCATCGATCCGAGACTGCAGGGCTCACCGGCAAGAGTGTGAAAGGGAGTCCGGGATGCAGCAACGTGGCCTCTATCCATAAACCTGTGAAAACGGTGAGCAGGATGCCCATGAGGTTGAGCCATGGCCGGCCCAGTGCATGACCTGCCATGAAGAGGCCTGTGACAGAGAGAAGCAACACAAGGAGAGGAAGAAGAGCGGTCGCCGGGACAGGTGCCAACCAGATCAGAGCGAGTTGTTGGGCAGCCGCCGACATGGCAAGCACCGTGGCCGTGATCCTCAGGGGCATTCGGTACAGCGCATCATGAAGATTCGCCGCGGCTGCGTCCTTGCGCTTCGCCTCGCGCTCCAGCCAATGAGCGGTCCCATGCATGCAGAGAGCGACCAGTGCCAGGAGCAACCCCAGTCCAGGATCCTTCACCAGATTTTCAAAGAGAGCGGGATATCTAGGGAAATAAGATGTCCATGCCCAGGCATAACCGAGCAGGCTTCCCAAAACGGCCAATCCCAGGAGAGCGTAACTGTGCAGCAGTTGCTCATATCTGTGTCCGGCTGACCAGAGGAAAACCATGCCGACGGCAAGAGTAAGGGGAAGAACGGTGTTGGGCGTGAAGAAACGGCAGTGAAACAGGCAGATTCCAAGGCTCAGTCCCATGACAGCAAACGCGGGATGATGCAGCCACTTTTCACTCGGCACATCGTGCGGGTGGAAATGAAGGTTTTTGACGGCCCAGGCAGTCCTGGGCGTGGCAAGAGCAAAAACGCCCGCTCTCCAAGCCAGGAGAGCATACACTGCAGCGGCAAAGCTCAAAATCGGCACCCCTGTGACAGAGAGGTTGGACAGTGCACTCAGCCATGCTCCGAGGCCCAGGGACATGGACAGCGGGAGCAGCCACGGAAGATAAAATTGACCGCCGGCGAGTGTGGTGACACACATTCCGAGGAGCGCCGACAATGTCCAGCCCCATCCGACCGGGCCTGAGATGAGTCGAAACCCCAGGAAGGCAATGCCGACAGATCCCAGCAGCAGGGTGGCCGACTGCAGAGGGGGACGAAGCATTTGTTCATAGGTTTGAATGCCCGAAACCGGGAGAGCCCAGAGCAGTTTCAGCTTCGGCCGGTGCAGGGCCAGGAGTGCAGCTTGTTCCCGCCGCAGAGCCCTCACCTCCTCCGGTTCGCACTCCATCCACCAGGTGAGCCCCCAGGCAGCCAGTGCCACGAGCATTTGAATCGCCCCCGTTGCGGGCTCCGGGAAGTATCTGAGCTTGAAGATCGCTCCTGCCGCGCCCCATAGAGCGAGAGCGCCGTAAAAGAGCCACCTTTCGCGCAGTGCCAGGCTCATCCCGAGGAGGACTGCAGCCACGAGGGCCATCAAGATGGGTGGAGCCGGGCTCATGGTGAAAATCGGTGGGACGAGCAGCACCGCCAGGGTGGAGGAGATGAGGAGGTTCAGCAGAGCACTGTTCAAAAGGACTTCAGCCTTCGTCGACAGCCTTTCCAGAGCGGTTCGGTAGAGATGCAGCCCGAAGCCCGTCCACAGCGCTGCCAGGAGCAGGAAACCGGAAGCACATTGTGTCCAGGGGTGCCACAAGCTCCCTTGCGGTGCGTAGAGGACAGTCACATCCGCCATGAAACTTACGCAGTAGAGCCATGGTCCGCTCAAAAGGTCCCGCGTGCTTCCCGTGGTGCCTGCTCTATCGAACAATCCGTCAGGCGCAAAGCGAAGCCCCCCAAGGGTGAGGGCAGTCATGGTCAAGGCCGTGCCCATCGCCACCCATGCCGGTTGACCGTGGGCAATACTCCATGCCGCCAGCACGACCCCCATGCATAACCAGGCCCTGTAAACAATGAGTCCCATGGCTTTCGAGCGGCCGCTCAGCAGCCGGCGGCTTGCAGCAAACAAGCCCGCCAGGCCTGGAAGGCTTCCCAGGAGATACCATGAATCGGGCAAGTGCTGCAGAACCACCAGACCATAGAGGCAGCTCAGGCAGAAGAGCAGAAAGAACAGCGGGGTCAGGGTAAGGAATTGCCAGACCACCGTGGTGTATAGAACGCACCCCATGGAGAGAGTGACCAGGCGTGCCGCCGGCGTATAGGCGCTCAGGAAAAGCGCCAGTGCAGAAAGGCCATAAATGGCGAAACTCAGGCGAGACAGATAAGTCAACTTGTGGATCCACTGCTTCAGCTGGGCGTCAACGTAAAAGAGCAGCCCGCAAACCCCCATGAGAAAGGGGCTGTAATAGCCTGCGGGCAGGGCAGTGGGGCTTTCGTAGCCCCAGGTGAGATGCAGAAAAGAGACGACAGCGGCATAGACTAAAGTCCCAGCGGCATAGTAAGCAACTTTCCGTCGCTCGACAAAAATGGAGCGAAGCCATTCTTTGGTGAACATCACCAGGCCGTAAGCCAGCAATCCCATCAAGAGGGAATGTAGAGCAGCCAGAAGCGGCCAAAAGGGGAAGCGAGCCAGCACAGGCACAGCCATCTGCATGGCGGCCAAAGCGAGGAAAACGCGGGGATGCCGGCCCTGGAGCGACCTTTCCATGACACCGGAAGCCAGCATTGTGGCAAAATACAAGCCTCCCGTCACCATGAGAGCGCACAGGATCCCCACCAGGAGCTCCAGGGGGTTCTGACCGGCTAAAATGACTCGGACGGATGCAGCCACGTTGAGCGGAACCAAAAGGGCTCCCAGTGAGAAAAGTACGCTGCTGGAAGTTTCGAGCTCAGGCCGCCGGAGGCGCAATCGATAGGCTGCCCAGAGAATGAACAGGGTATACGCCAGGAGAACGGCGGCAACGGTGAGGGTTTTTACAAAGCCGTTCGTGTAGGAAACCAGGAGAATAGAACCCGCAACGAAGCAAAAGCCCCCGATAAACCAGCCGATGTTCTGAGCCAGGAACGGAACGACCAGTGCCGGCCAGCCGGAAAGGGTCCGGAGAGCACGCTCCAGGGCGCTGACTGCGGTGGGCTTCCATGCGTAGCCTGGCATTTCCTCCTTGTCGAGCTGTGCCGTGGGAGACGGAGCACCCTCTTCACCTTGTAATGCGGAGGCGGCCGGGAAGGTGGCCTCTGGTGGCGCTTGTTCCTCTACAGCTTGAGTAGGCCATCCCTTTTCGGTTGGCGGTGCGGCTGGCTCATCGGTCAAGTGAATCATAGATTGGGCGGAAGGAGTTGGCGCTTCAACGCCTCCTGCAGGCTGCACGGGAATGGGGCCCTGGCTGCAGGCGAGCCCTGTGTCACCGGTCGGCTCAACCCCGGTATCAGGTTTTGCCACGGGCTGTATTGGAAGCCCTGCCTCCCCCTCTACCGGTACCGCTATCGGTGCCTCTCTTGGCCAGGGAGGTTTTTCCGACGGAGCCAGCTTATGCTGGCAGAGCAATTTCCAAGCGGCTTCCCGTCCCCGGGACCACTCCCTGCAGTAAGGTGTGACGCCGGAGTCATCCAGGATTTCTGCCAGAAGGGTGTCTATGCCCTCCACAGCTCGATCATAGAATGCTTGATCGATGGTGTTGACTGCCAGCAGGTGTTCCAGCTCCAGTCGCAGGATGGCAAGATCGTGTATGTCCGCATCAGGGAGCTTGCCGTCGCGAGGCGTATTCCTAAAAGCAGCCATGGTAGCCTCCCGTCCCAATGTCCCAGGATCACGTGACGGGGGGCGGTGCCGGTAATGTTCGACAAAGAGATACAATACTGCTGCCAGGAAAACGGCCAGCGGCCAACTTTCAGCATAGAGTACGGACAGAAAACATCCCAGGAACAAAAGCAAAAGAAACATGTTCTTCTTCTCGTTGGGAGGGAATGAGAAAAAGACGCCTTCAAGCAGACCGATTCAATGGAATTCTCACCGGTCGCTCGTCGAAGGTGCTGCTGGCAAATTACAAAAGAAGACCTGGGGGAAGCGGCCGGATCTATCCATGGATCTTCTTCTTGAGCCTGTCGAGCTCATTTTCCACTTCGTGCTCCACCTCCATGGCCAGAAACTCCTTCTCCAGATCGGAGGCGTCGCTGTTCAATTCAGCCATGGCTTCCGTTCTGCTCTCGATCTCCGCCACCTTGTCCTCCATGCGTGCGAAGCTCGCCTGGGCATCGAGGCCGGCCTGGAAACTGGTCATGGTTTTGTCCATATGCTGGCGGGCCTCTGCCGCTCTCTGCCGGCCAATGAGCGTACTCCTTTTACGGCGCGCTTCCTCCAGTTTGGCTTCCAGGGCACGCAGCTGCGTCTTCAACTGCTCGCTGGTGTTTCTGGCCGCAACCCAGGAAGGTTCTATGGCTTTGATGATGCTGTCGTGATCCCGCTTCCGGATCAATGCTGCACGGGCGAGCTCCTCTTTCTCCGCCTGCAGCGCCTGTTCCGCCTTGTTCAGCCATTCGGCCGACTGTTGCCGATTGTGCTCCAATTCCTTCTGAAGCTGCTTCTCACTGGCGATGGCGTCGATCACCCCCTCTTTGGCTTTGCTGATGTTCTCTTCCATTTCCCTGATAATCTGTTTGATCATCCGCTCGGGATCTTCGACCCGGTCGATCAGGTCATTGATGTTTGCCGTAACAACGTCGCTGATCCGCTTGAAAATGCTGGCCATGTTCATTTCTCCTTCCATTCAGGGTCTTTTGGCAGCCCTCTGATGCTCGCGTATTTGACTCATGAGCCTGTTCAGATTGTTGGGTCAATCAATCCCGACCCATGCATGCAGATCTCGGACCGAAATGGATATGCCGTTCATGGATGAAGGTAAAAGGAAATAAATCGATATCGTCAGGTTCTGGAATAACCAACGGATGGATAGCGCCCTGTCGCCTGACTCGTGCTGCTGCAACGAAATGTTGCTCACTCATGCAAGCTGGGGTTCTGCCTTCTTTGCCCCCTCTTACAATTTTGCAATAAGTGTAACAAATTCTTAAG
>DAIQOB010000143.1:0-2009 GCA_036788075.1 Syntrophobacteraceae bacterium | reverse complement strand
CACTGACGTCAGCGGGTATAAGATATTAGAAAACGTCAGGTTTTATAATCACGGCGCAAGCTGCAGAGAATCAAAAGGGGACACAGGCATAACCTGTATCCCCTTCATGTTGGAGAAGTTCGGACGCGCTGATTCGTCTTCAGCCTAAAGAATGGCGGTCAGCTTGAGCGTGTCTTTCTCCGTGCTGATGAGACCGGACCCTTCCTGGGCCAGGAAGCTCGCGTAGCTCATGTCGAGGCCAAGCTTTTTGCTGAGGTTCTTGACATCGGGAGCGAGCTGAGGCTGGGTGAGGATCACCACCAGATCGAAAGATTTGGTTTCCTGGCTGCCATTGCTGCCGATGGTCAGCTGGAGGCTCTGGCTTTCCAGTGGCTCCAGCGCAGTGACGGCGGCTTCACGGACTTCGATCTTGTCGAGAGCCTTCAGGGCACCTTGTTGCTCTTCCATGAATGCGGCGAGATCCTGAGCAAAAATGCTGATCTGGGCGCTGGGAAGCTTTCTACGCACCAGTATGGCTTCGTTGATCCCCAGGAACAGAGCCGATTTATGCATTTGTGGTGATGCAGAGGCGTAGCCTTGGACAAATGCGACACTCATGGGAATTTCGCCGTCGTAGGGACGCAGAACAAGACCCGCGCTGGGTCCGGTTTGACTGAGCATGCGCTCCATCTGAAGGTCTGTCATGACATTCTGGTTTTTGCCCAGTCCAAGGTGAGGAGCCACGCGATTCAATGGCCTTTCCACACCGGGAGAGATAATGATGGTATCCGCTTCGAGGTCCAGGTATTCGTCCTGCATCTCGAAATTGATGGCTTCAGGTTTACACTCTGCCCAGCACAGGGCACATCCCAGGCATCGTCTGCAGCTCAGGCAGCGTTTCGCTTCCTTGAGAGCTCTCTCTTCATCAAATCCCAATTCCACTTCATTGTTGTTGCCTATCCGCTCTTCGACGGGAATCTCGATGTGATGCTGACGTGCCTTGGGAATATCCTGGAATTCGACGATGTAACGACCTTTTTTTTCGTATGTCATTGTAACCTCTCTAAAAGAGATCCAGAACTCTTGCTCTTGCCGGCATGCGCGGGCCGTTACTTGCTTTTCTTGGACCGAAGGTAGCGAACGATGCCGTCCGCAGCCTTCCTGCCGCCTGCGCAGGCTTTGATGGCGATATCGGGACCGGTTTCCACGTCACCGGCGGAGAACACACCCGGAACATTGGTCATATAATTGGAGTGGGTGACGGCAAAGGTGTTCCAGCGTGTGATGTCTATGCCGCTGCCATCGGGGACGAAAGAAAGGTCGGGCCGCTGACCGATGGCCGGAATGAGGGTTTCCGCTTCCACGATGAATTCCGAGCCTTCCACGGGAACCGGGCGCCGCCTGCCGCTGGCATCAGGCTCTCCAAGCTCCATGCGGAGGCACTTGAGGCCCTTCATCTGGCCGTTTTCTCCCACCACTTCGATGGGTGCCACCAGGTATTGGAATTTCACACCTTCCTGCTCGGCAGCGTCGATTTCCCATGGGCTGGCGGGCATTTCCTTCTTGGTGCGGCGATAGAGGACATGCACTTCTTCGAAGCCGGCGCGCCAGCTCACACGGGCGGCATCCATGGCCACGTTTCCTCCGCCGATGACAATGACTTTGCCCTTGGCATTGACTGGCTTGCCCATGTTGGCTTCCCGCAGGAAATCCACGCCGTCCACGACGCCCTTCATGTCCTCGCCCTTGATTTGGAGCTTCATGCCGAGATGTGCGCCCACACCCAGAAACACCGCGTCAAATTCCTTCTGGATCTGTTCGAAGGATATGTCTTTTCCTATACGGGTGTTGCAGCGCAGATCGATGCCGTGTGAGCAGATCCAGTCGATTTCCCGCATCAGGGTGGGGGTGGGGAGGCGATATTCCGGAATGCCGTAGCGGAACATACCGCCCGGCTCGGGCAAAGCCTCGAAGCAGACGGACTTGTAACCGGCCTTCGCCAGAAAATAGCCGCACGTGAGACCCGCCGG
>DAIQOB010000142.1:0-7134 GCA_036788075.1 Syntrophobacteraceae bacterium | reverse complement strand
ATCCGTGGGATAAGCGATGATTCCTCCATTGGCCAAAACGTCCACGATCTTATGGATCTTGCGCGGTTCCGGATGCTGCGAGTTGATCTCGAGAATCAGGGCCAAAGCGTTTTCTCCTCTATGGCTTCAGAAGCTCCCCTGCTTGAAACAAAGGGTTTTCACGCTCCTTATGAACGATTAAGATGAGATGGAAGTATCCGACAAGAAAAGGAATGCGGGAAGCCATTCAGTGCCCCGGCCAAGCCCTCGGCGCATAACGGCTATGCGGCATTTTATCTCCTGAGGAAAATAACTGGACCTCTCATTCCATGTCAAGACAAGAAAAGGATTCGTTGTCAGCCATGGCCTCACCGGACAAGCATTTCGCCTCCATCGACGTCGGCTCACACACTCTCCGTATGCTCATCGCCAGGTGCAACGCGAGGGGGGAAGTCTTTCCCCTCGTCACCGAACGCCGCATCACCCGCCTGGCCAAAAACTTTGAGCAAAACGGGCAGTTGGAAGCTTACGGCATGGAGAACAGTCTGAAGGTCCTCGAGGAATATGCCGCCACCCTCAAGCGCCACAAGGTGGAATCGGTTGCCTGCGGAGCCACGGGTGTCGTGCGCCGGGCAGCCAACAGCGATGCGTTTCTCCAGGCTATCCGTCGGCGGACAGGGATTCCCGCCGCCATTCTCTCGGAAGCCTCTGAAGCCCACCTTTCCACCAAGGGCGTTTTGAGCGTTCTGCCCCCTTCTGAAGGGCACATTCTCACCTTCGACCTGGGGGGCAGCAGCACCGAGTTTCTATTGCTCCATACCCGGAATCCCCATCCCATCTGGCACACCAGCATCTTCATCGGCGCCGCCACCCTGACGGACCGCTTTCTTCGTGGGGATCCCCCTCCAGCCGCTGCCGCAGCAGAAGCCTCAGCCACTGTGAAGGCCACTTTGGCTCCCGCCTTCCAGATCATTCACTCGATCCTGTCCGACACCACGGAAGGCACAAACCAGGAAACGGGTTTCCCCCGGGAAAGCCTCCGGCTGGCAGGCACGGCGGGCACGGCGACAACCCTTGCGGCCATGTATCTCGAGATGGCGACGTACGATCCTGAACGAGTCAACGGACTGGTATTGGAAAACCGGTGGCTTTCGGCCATGACCGAACGGCTCCTCCGCTCCCCCCTGGCAGAGCGATGCCGAGTCCCGGGCCTGGAAGGCGGCCGCGAAGACATCATCGCCGCAGGCGCTCTCATTGTGATGGAAATACTGAAGGGCTTGCACCAGTCCCAGGTCACCGTCTGTGACGCAGGGCTGCTGGAAGGTCTGCTCCTGAATCACATCGAAAGGGAATTCGGCCGACCGGAAACTCTGGTTAGTCCCTTGACATGGGGGACCCAAAGGGTTAAAGGCCTCACCAAAACAGAAACCTAAAGAACTCAGACATTAACGGAGAAATGGAATGGAAAGCAACCCTGTTGTGCTCATACCGGAGGCCCTCACCTTCGACGACGTTTCCCTGCTGCCTGCTTATTCCGAAGTTCTGCCGCACGAGACAAACCTTGAAACACGCCTCACGAGGGAAATCACCATGCGGATTCCTCTCACCAGTGCGGCCATGGACACGGTCACGGAATCCGAGACGGCCATCAGCATCGCCAGGGAGGGCGGCATCGGCATCATCCATCGCAACATGTCGGTGGAGCGCCAGGCTCTGGAAGTCAACAAGGTAAAGAAATCCGAGCGGGGCATGGTCATTGACCCGGTGACCGTGGAGCCGGAGCAGAAAATCTCCGACGTCCTGGAGCTCATGGCCCGCTACCGCATCTCGGGGGTCCCCGTCGTCAAGAACGGCCAACTGGTGGGCATCATCACCAACCGGGACCTTCGCTTTGAGAACAACATGGACCTCCAGGTTTCGGAGGTCATGACGAAGGACAACCTGGTCACAGCCCCCGTGGGCATCTCCCTGGAAGAATCCAAGAGGCTCCTCCACAAAAGACGCATCGAGAAGCTCCTGGTGGTGGATGACGAAGGCAAGCTGAAAGGCCTTATCACCATCAAGGACATCACCAAGATCATCAAGTACCCCAATGCCTGCAAGGACGATCTGGGCCGCCTGAGGGTAGGAGCGGCCGTCGGAGTTGGAAAGGATACCCCTGCACGCGTCGCAGCGCTCTACCAGGCCGGCGTGGACGTCCTCGCCGTCGACAGCGCCCACGGCCACTCCCGCAACATCCTGCACACCGTAAGACAAATCAAGGCCGATTACCCGGACCTTCAGGTCATTGCCGGAAATGTCGCCACGGCATCGGGGGCACAGAGCCTCGTGGAAGCGGGGGCCGACGCCATCAAAGTCGGCGTGGGACCGGGCTCCATCTGCACCACACGCATCGTGGCCGGCGTGGGCGTTCCCCAGATCACGGCCATCATGGAATGTTCGAAAATCGGCCGCGCACACAATGTTCCCATCATTGCCGACGGGGGCATCAAGTACAGTGGAGACCTGGTGAAGGCCATCGCCTCGGGCGCCGACAGTGTCATGATCGGGAGTCTTTTTGCGGGCACCGATGAAAGCCCCGGAGAGACCATTCTCTACCAGGGACGCACCTACAAGGTCTATCGGGGGATGGGGTCTCTGGGCGCCATGAAGGAAGGAAGCAGAGACCGCTATTTCCAGGACCAGGTTTTCGAGCCCCAGAAGCTCGTTCCCGAAGGCATCGAAGGCAAGGTCCCCTATCGCGGCCCCATTTCCGCCATCGTACATCAGCTCATGGGAGGATTACGGGCCGGCATGGGTTACGCAGGGTGCGTCAATCTGCAGGAGCTCCAGACGAAAGCCCGCATGGTGCGCGTCACGAGCGCCGGACTTCGCGAAAGCCATGTTCATGACGTCATCATCACGAAGGAAGCACCCAACTACCAGGTGGATTTGAAGTAACGATCCAGAATGCAGGAAGATACGCATGCAATTCGATCAGCTCCATGAAGAACGGGTTTTGATCCTGGATTTCGGTTCTCAGTACACGCAGCTCATCGCCCGCCGGATACGCGAAAGCCACGTCTACTGCGAAATCCACCCTTTCAACATGCCCCTTGGCTCCGTAAAATCTTTTCGGCCCAAAGGCATCATTTTGTCCGGCGGCCCCTCCAGTGTTCATGATGAAGGCGCCCCCCTTTCCGATCCGGCCCTTTTTGCCCTGGGAATTCCCATCCTGGGAATCTGCTACGGCATGCAGCTCATGGCCCACCAGCTGAATGGGGCCGTGGAAAAGGCCGACCGCCGGGAATACGGTCCCGCCACCATCGACATCGACGAATCCGACGAGGTTTTCCGGGACGTGGAGGACGAAACAGTGCGGGTGTGGATGAGCCACGGGGACCGTATCCTCAAGCTTCCGGAAGGCTTCAAAATCCTGGCCCACAGTGACAATTCGCCTGTCGCCGCCATGGCCGACCACGGACGCCGTTTCTACGGCGTGCAGTTCCACCCGGAAGTCGTGCACACTCCCTGCGGCAAGACCCTTCTGGAAAATTTCCTCTTCCGCATCTGCCGCTGTCAATCGTCCTGGACCATGAAATCCTTTGTGGAATCCGCCATACAGGCGTCCCGTGAAGGCGTGGGGGACGATCAGGTCATCTGTGCTCTCAGCGGCGGCGTCGATTCGTCGGTGGTGGCGGTCTTGCTCCACAAAGCCATCGGATCGCGGCTGCACTGCATTTTCGTAAACAACGGACTCCTGCGTAAGGGCGAAGCCGAAAGCGTCCAGAGGATCTTCCGGGACCATTTCGAGCTGAACCTCATTTACGTGGATGCCTCCAAACTCTTCCTGGATCGCCTCAAAGGAATCACGGACCCCGAGCAGAAGCGCAAGATCATCGGCAATCTCTTCATCGAGCTGTTCGAAAAGGAAGCGGGGCAGCTCACCAACGCAAAATACCTCGCTCAGGGGACACTTTACCCCGACGTCATCGAAAGTGTCTCCTTCAAAGGCCCCTCCGCCACCATCAAAACGCACCACAATGTCGGCGGACTGCCCGAGCGCATGAAGTTGAAGCTCATCGAACCCCTGCGAGAACTCTTCAAGGACGAAGCGCGCATGGTGGGGAGGGAACTGGGGCTGCCCGAACGGGTTATCATGCGCCATCCCTTTCCCGGACCGGGACTCGCCATACGCATCATTGGCGAGGTTACCCGCGAAAACCTGCACATCCTGAGGGAAGCGGACAGCATCGTTCTGGAAGAAATGGAGGCTTCGGGCTGGTATGACCGCGTGTGGCAGGCATTTGCCGTGCTCCTCCCCGTACGCTCCGTGGGGGTCATGGGGGACGAGCGGACCTACGACCAGGTCATCGCCGTGCGCATCGTGGAAAGCGTCGATGCCATGACGGCCGACTGGGCAAGAGTCCCTTATGAAGTACTGGGAAAAATCTCCAACCGCATCATCAATGAAGTCAAAGGCGTCAATCGCGTCGTCTACGATATTTCCTCCAAGCCGCCCAGCACCATCGAGTGGGAATGAAGGATAATCCGGCTTGAATAACACCGGGCATCTCGAAAAGAACGCAAGGGACGCTGAAAAACGCTGACTGGGCGCTGACTCACGCTGATAAGCCCTTTTGGGGAGGAGAGGGGGAGGTGCTGCAGTTTGATCCACGCCGCGGCAATACCCCGGAGCGATTCCATGCCCGAGAGAGAAGAACGCTTCTACCGCTACCAGCATCAAAGCAAGGCGGACTGGCTCACCTTTCAGACCCGGTACCGGGAAACGGATCTCTGGATACGCTCCCGGAAGGATGTGAGGCAGGAAGCCCTGACAGCGGTTCTGAGCACTCGGCGCCAACTGGAGCAGTACATCGCTGCGTCCCCCCAGTTCCTCACCTCTCTCGCCCCCCTGCCTGAAGACCCGCTTGCTCCTCCCCTGGTCCGCTGGATGATAGAAGCCTCACGAACGGCCGGCGTAGGCCCCATGGCCAGTGTCGCCGGCGCCGTCGCTCAGTCTGTCGCCCGGGACCTCAAGCTTCTGACTTCGGCCCTCATCATCGAAAACGGGGGGGACTGCTACCTGGACATCCAGGAGGAGATGACCGTCGGCATCTACGCAGGCCCGCATTCTCCCTTCAGCGGGCGCATGGCCCTGCGCTTCCCCGCAGAACGCTTCCCCCTCGGCGTCTGTACCTCCTCGGGCACGGTGGGGCATTCCCTGAGCTTCGGAAAGGCCGACGCCGTCACCGTCGTCTCCAAAGACGCCGCCCTGGCGGATGCTGCAGCCACCGCCCTGGGGAACATGGTGCACAACCCCGGCCATATCAAGAAGGCCCTCGCCCGGGCCGCCCAAATTCCCGGCCTCGAAGGGGTCCTCATCATCGTCAAAGACAAGATGGGACTCTGGGGAGACCTCGAGATCATCCCCCTCTGAGACTTACTGACGGCACGGAACAGCGCCGATCTCTCCGAAGTGCTTCGCCCCCCGCCCTGGAAAAATGCCTTGAGTTTTCACCGCCGGTTGATATAGTAGCACCCTGTCCCGTACCCCGTGACATGTGAATGATATTTGTACATAATTCTTCCCAGCGGCGCATGTGAAATGAAAATTGTTGTAATGTCAGACACTCACCTGTCCAATGTGACGGATGAATTTCGGGCGATCTGCTCCCGCTACTGTGACGACGCCGACATGGTGATCCACTTGGGAGATTGGGCAAGAGGACCCATCCTGGATTTTATGGAACGGTATCCCTTGGAGGCGGTGGCGGGAAATACGGATGATTACTCCATTCAGAATCGTCTCCCTGCCAGCAGGATCCTTCAGGTGCAGGGGCGGAAGATCGCCATTGCCCATGGGTGGGGATTTGCATCGGACCTGCAGCAGAGATTGAAGAACGAGTTCAACGGAGTGGACGCCATACTATTCGGGCACACGCACATTCCCGTAAGTGCTCAGCAGGAAGGCATTTTCTGGTTCAATCCCGGCTCGGTATTTCTGGGACGCGGCACCTCCGAAAAGACCTTGGGAATCCTTCACGTAGGTGAACAGATTCAGGGTGAAATCATTCGATTATAGGAGAAACGCATGCAGAATCTATGGGCTCCGTGGCGTATAGATTACATCCTTGGCAAGAGAGAACCTTACTGCATCTTCTGCCCCGAGGGGGACGGACATTCCGACGAAGAGCGGCTCATCCTCCGCAGAGATGAGCTGACCATGGTCATGATGAACAAATATCCCTACAACAATGGACATTTGCTTGTGGCACCCTGGCGACACGTTGCCGCCGTTGAAGAGCTTCAGGGTGACGAAATGCTGAGCATCATGCAATGGGTGCAGAAATGTATCGCCATCCTGAAGAAAGTCATGCATCCGGAAGGCTTCAACGTGGGATTGAACCTGGGAACAGTGGCAGGAGCGGGAGTGAAGGATCACCTGCATTTTCATGTGGTCCCCCGCTGGAACGGCGACACCAATTTCCTCCCCGTCCTCGCCGACATTCGCAGCATTCCCGAGCACCTCAAGGCGACCTACACGAAGCTGCTCCCCCACTTCCAGAAGGAGAGTGGGCATGAAAATCTTTAAGCTGATCCTGACCTTACTGATCCTGGGCTTTGCGGCCCTCTTCGCATGGGAAAATCTCTCCACGTTCCAGCAGGTCATCCCCTTTAAGCTGAACCTCTACTTTGGGGAGGTCCAAACTTGGGAGCACCAAATCTACACGGTGCTGGGTGTCGCTTTTGGCCTGGGCTTTTTTGCAGGAGCTTTTCTTGTACTGAAGCCCTACTTCAGGTTGAGACGCCGACTGGTCCAGGAGCGGACAGAAAAAGAACAGTTGCGGGCCGCCCAGGAAGCCGCAAGAGTCGCAAAACCGACCCCGCCCATGTCGGAAGTGCACACGGGACTGCCGGCCACTGATGCCGCTGCGTCTGCAGATCCGAAGTCTGATACCACCGCCGCCGAGGAGGCGCCCCCTGTAAAGACAACCCAGGAATAGAGGACCTTCCAGGCCGTCTTGAGAGTAAACCACCCTGGGGATGCTCACTCCACAGGGTGAGGGGTCTATAAAAAAAGGCCGGAACGATGAAACGTTCCGGCCTTTTTAACTTTTGAAGTCTTTTACAACGTCAGGACTACAGCTTTCTTACGTTTGTTGCCTGCTGCCC
>DAIQOB010000141.1:3700-7141 GCA_036788075.1 Syntrophobacteraceae bacterium | reverse complement strand
CGGTTGCTCTTCTGGGCCTCCATCAGTTCCCGAAGCACAGCGGTGAGATCTTTCTGAATGGCATTGGAAAGCATCCATTCGTTGGGAATGAAAGCCAGGATCATGCTGAGAAAAGCGATGACGGCTTCCCCCTGAACGGCACTGGTGAAAACCTTGTCGAAATTGGTGACGGCATTCACCAGGGCGAGCAGAGCGATTACCACTGCCAGCGTTTCAATGGCGAGGTTCATTTGCCGGTTGAAGGGCTTGCGGACGAGGGCGATGGTGCGCAGCCATTTCTCTTTGTGCTCCATGACCGTGGCAAGATATTTTTCCACATTCCCTTTTTGCAGCTGGGCCTCGCACTCGCTGAAAAGCTTCTGCCGGAAATACCTCTCCCTCTGTTTCACCATGTAACAGAGCAGTATGCCGATCGCCGCTCCGAGAACGATCATTCCCTGAATCATTACGAAACTCCTTCAAGAACAAAATGAAGGCCCGCCTCTGAGCTCCTGCGGACCTTCCCTGAAAGCACGACGACACAGCCTGGCAGGCCGGAAATACTGCCTATGGGATCGTGCGTCTGCACCACTCTAAAACCCGCTCAAACTTTGACGATGGCGTTCAACTCTTCCTCAACAATGGCTCGGAACAGGGGCAGTTTGTAATCGTTCTGAGCCAGGGGCTCCGCATTTTTGACAACCGCCTCGGCCGCCGCCGCTACGGTTTCGCCATCCAGCCGCTTTCCGAGGATAACTTCCTCTACTTCAACGGAACGCCATGGGATGGGAGCCGCTCCGCTCAGCACCACGCGCCCCCCGGCCACCTCTTCACCCCGGAATTGCAGCGCCAGGGCCACGCCCGCCAGCGCGAAATCCCAGGAACGGCGGGCTCTCACCTTGCGATAGGCGCTGCGCAGTCCGGCCGGCGGCGGGGGAAGAAGAACTTCCGTGAGGATTTCATTATGTTCCAGAACCGTCTCCCGGGTCAGGTCCTGGGTCGGCGGCACGAAAAACTCTTCCACCGGAACTGTCCTGGGACCGCCGGCTCCGGTAATGCGCACCGTCGCTCCCAACGCCACCAGGGCCGGCGCTGTATCCGAAGGATGGACGATGTAACATGCATCCCCTCCCAGGATACAGTGGAAGGCATTTTCTCCCGCCATGGCATAGCATAGGTCTCCTCCCTTCCGCAGACAATGGAAATCTCCGCGATAATACCAGCAGCGGGGCTTCTGGCAAAGGTTGCCGCCCAGGGTTCCCTGGTTCCGCAGCTGGGGGCTGGCGGCTTCCGCGGCGCCTTGGGCCAGAACCGGGTATTTGGACCGAATGAGAGGGCTTTCGGCGATTTCCCGGAGGGTCGCCAAAGCTCCGATGCGCAGTCCCCCCTCCGCCGTCTCACTGATCCCTTTCAGCTCCTGGATACCGCTGAGGCTGACGATTTTTGCCACCCCGAACACCCTCTCCCTGAGGCAGCCGAGCAGGTCCGTGCCGCCGGCATGGAGCCTGTTTTCCGGAGATTCCAGATGCCGGACGGCCTCGTCTAATGATTTGGGGCGCACATAGCTAAAGTTCGGCAGCATGGTCATCCCTCCTTTCGCTTTTCCGCCAAAAGGCGGCAGAGCTTCTCAGGGCTGATGGGTGTTTCCGTGATGCGGATGCCCGTGGCATTGTACACGGCATTGGCGATGGCCGGAGCGGTGGGGATGGTCACGGGCTCTCCCAGCCCCTTGGCGCCCACTGAATTGGCCTGGGAATCTTCGCGGTCAACCGGGAGGGAGGTCATCTCCAGGGGCACATCCAAGGCCGTGGGGAGCTTGTAGTCGTGCCAGTTCCGGTTGAGCATTCTGCCCGTCTGATCCCGGTCCAATACTCGATATTCCGTCATGGCCAGCCCGATTCCCATGGTGATCCCCCCGATGACCTGGCTGTCATAGGTCAAGCGGTCCATCACTCGACCACTGTCGTTGGTGCTGACAAAGCGAAGGATTTTCACCTCACCCGTTTTCGTGTTCACCTCCACTGCGCAGAACTGGGCTGCAAAAGGGATGATAGCCTTATTTTCCGGGTTTGGCCCCCGGTACCCGATTCCCACTACGACGCCGCGCTTTTTGAGCTCGGAAAGATCGGTAATCTTGATGGACTTGGAGGGGTCTTTGGCAGGCGCAATGCTCCCGTCCTGGAAGACCAGGGAAACCGCATCCAGCTTCAACTCTTTGGAGGCCATCTCCAGGAGCTGCTGCTTGACGCTGATGGCGGCAGCCCGCACCGTGGGGGCTTCCGTCGGCACGGTCTTGCTTCCACCGCTGGGCGTGGCGTACTGGGTGGTTCCCGTGTCGGCGTGCTCAATCTCAATCTTGTCCAGGGGGATCCCCAGTTCTTCCGCGGCCACCAGAGCCATGACCGTTTTCGTACCGGTCCCGATGTCGCTTGCCCCCATGTTCAGGTTCAAGCTGCCGTCGGAAAAGAGCTTCAAGATGACCGTCGAGGGTGGCCATCCGCCTCCCACCACCCACAGGCAGCTCGCCATCCCCACGCCACGTTTGATGTGCCCCGTGTCCTTAGGCGCCAGGGCCTTGTTTCGGGCGACCTTCCACTGGAACGCTTTGGCCCCTTCTTCCAGGCATTGTTTCAAGCCCGTCGTGGAATAAGGGGGATTGCCTTCCTTGCCCTGGCTGAAATTGGGGATGTTTTTCAGGCGCAATTCCACCGCATCCATTTTGATGGCTTCGGCCAGGGCATCCATCATCTGCTCCAGGGCCCACGCTCCCTGAGGATGACCGGGTGCGCGAAACGGCCGGGCCGGGCCGGTGTGGATGGCGATGTCGGTGCATTCCGTCCGGACGTTGGGACACTTGTAGAGGTCCCGAACGAGCCAGTCCACGAGGGACGTCCCTCCCGAGGGATAGGCTCCTCCCGTCCCGGTGCAGGAAAAATCGAGGGCCGTGAGTGTTCCGTCCTTCTTCACACCCGCTTTCAGCCGCATGTTGTTGGGAGGACGGTTGCCGACGGCCAGGTAGGTTTCCTCCCGCGTCAGGAAAAGCTTGACAGGACGGGCGGACTTTTTCGCCAGGAGGGCCGCGATGACAGTGTACTTGCCCGCCTTGAGCTTGCTCCCAAAGCCGCCTCCCATGTAATGTCCCACCACGCGCACCTTGGAAAGGGGAAGGCCCAGGACCTCGGCCACCTCGGCCTGCACCGCGTAAACGCCCTGGGTCGATTCCCAGAGGGTCAAACGGTCACCGTCCCATTTGGCCACGCAGCCGTGCAGCTCCATGGGCGTGTGCAGCTGGCACTCGGTCCGGTAGTTTTCTTCCAGCACCACGTCGGCTTCCCGAAAGCCGCGATCCACCTGCCCGCGCTCGTACTTTTCCGTCTTCAGCACATTGCCGGCACCGTAGACAGAGGGAGCGTTCTCCTTCAGGGCATCCCGCTCATCCACCACGAACGGCAGAACGTCGTA
>DAIQOB010000141.1:0-3600 GCA_036788075.1 Syntrophobacteraceae bacterium | reverse complement strand
GAGCGTTCTCCTTCAGGGCATCCCGCTCATCCACCACGAACGGCAGAACGTCGTACTCGACGCGGATAGCCCGCAGCGCATCCTCGGCCTGGTAGGGAGTTTCGGCGGCGATCGCCGCTACGGGCTCCCCCTCGAAGCGGCAGTGGGGGTCGAAAAGGAAGGACTTGGCCTCTTTGGAGTAGGTCCATTCCACACGGGCTTCCGGCGTATCACCGGTGATGACGGCCCGCACGCCCGGCATTTTGCTCGCCGCCTCCACATCCACCTTCTTCACTTGGGCGTGGGGATGGGGGCAGCGCAGGATGGCCCCGTAAATCATATCCGGGAGCACGACATCCGACGGGTATACAGCCGCGCCACTCACCCGTTCGTAAGCATCCACGCGCGGGATTCCCCTGCCGACCATTCGCGTCTCTTTCCAGGGCTTCGGTTCCTGCCCGGAGGCAGGAGTTTCGGGAACCGAAAGCCCTTTCACGGCGTAAAGTTCCTTCTTCGACATGGCTCACCTCACTGGCCGCGCTTGAGCTGGGCTGCACGCCCCGCCGCTTTGAAAATGTGCACATAGGCTCCGCAGCGGCACAGGTTGCCGCTCAAGCCCATCTGGATCTCCTCCTGAGAGGGCTCCGGATGGGCACGCAGGAGGCCTTCCACCGCCATGATCTGGCCGGGAGTACAGTAGCCGCATTGAAATGCGTCCTCCTCCACGAACGCCTGCTGGACTATCCCGAGTTCCTCCCCACGCATGAGCCCTTCCAGTGTCGTGATTTCACTTCCCTGAGCTTCGACGGCCAGCGTCATGCAGGCATAACGGGGAAGATCATCCATGAGTACCGTGCAGGCCCCGCATTCGCCGCGTTCACAGCCGACCTTCGTCCCTGTCAGTCCAAGGCGTTCCCGCAGGACGAAAAGGAGGGACCATCGGGGCTCCACGAGGAGTCGATGGGCGCGCCCGTTGATGTTGAGGGTAATTGGAGTCATCTCGGCAGAAGGAAGGACGTCCGCTCCCTGGGATGCGGCCGGTTGAGCGGCCAGCTTTCCGGCAGCCGAGGCCACAGCGACCCCGGCGCCCACCGTCGAAAGAAATCCCCGCCGCGTCAGCCCCCGGGAGCACCGACATTCACCTGGCTCATGCTTTTGCGTCATAAGAGACCTCCCCTGAGAAAGAATGAATCCTTGCACCCCGCCCGTTCGGATCCGTCCCGAAGGCGGAGCACCTGCACAGGCGGTTCGCAGTGTTATCGCCGCGCTGCATTTGGCATTGAGGGTGAAACCGTTTCGTGTTGATGGTAAAGCGAATGGGAGTCAGATGGAAGGATATTTTTCAGAAAGTGCCTGCTGCATGGGAGTGGTGGATGGGGTTAATCAGGCGAAACCCGTCTGGATGATCGTCATCCCAACGAGCTTCGCCCTCTGGTTCCAGCTCTACGGTTGTTCCGGCAGGTCCATCATTTCAGTATTGAAAGCATTCACATCATCCAATGGGCTTTGCTTTGCACAAATGCCCCGCTTCCATGGCCACACGTCCACAACCTTCACAGACATATTTCATGGCGGCCAGTTTGTCTTTGCACATATGAGCGGTATCCACCGCCGGGGCTCCGCAAAAGCTGCACTTCTTCTTGTCACCACAGGGATTGCAGAGATGACCGGGTTCGTCCGCTACGGCGCCGCAAGTTTTGCATGTATAAGCCATGATGGTTCTCCTTTTATTGATAGCGACGGATACAGGGATCGAACAAAAAACTTTCACTTCAGTTAATTACTGAAGATGGGAAAGGCAATCACAGGCGTGCTACAGCACCGCTTTTTTCACGGCATCGATCCCGACACGGTCAATGAATGCGGAAATACGCTCCTTCTTTTTGGCATTTTCCTTGAAGTATTCCAGAGAGCGCTTGACGAGATCCAGCACCTGCTCCGTGGTGAGATCTTCGGTAATCACGTCTCCAATGCGGGGACGGCCACCCGAATGACCTCCCAGGATGAGCGTCCACCCCGTCTTTTTGCCGAGAACGCCAATGTCCCTGACAAAGCTTTCGCCGCAGCAGATGGGGCAGCCGGAGACGCCGAACTTCACTTTGGAGGGAAATTGCATCCCCTCGTACATTTTTTCCAGCTCAAGGCCCAAGCCAAGGGAATCCTGAACACCAAACTTGCATACCGCCGTCCCAGGACATGCCTGCGAATAATGGACACACAGCTCCGTGGCCTGCCCCACATCCATTTGGAGCTCTTTCCAGACGGAATCGACATCCTCACCCTTGATTCCTACGAGGGCCATGCGCTGACCGGAAGTGATCTTGACGACGGGGATCTCATACTTTCGAACCACTTTGGCGATATTCTCAAGGATATCAGCTGTCACCAACCCCGCCGGCGTCCTCGGCACGATGGCGTATGTCGTTTTATCTTTCTGCAAAATGGCACCCTTTGGCGTATCGGCCATAAATTTCTCCTCTCTGCTATTTGTTTTTCCAGTGTTTGAAGGCCAATGAAATGCTCTTTAACGCCGACAAACTAAGATGCGATACTCCGGCGGTCAATGCCCCGTAGAGGGAGCACTCCAAGCACCAGAGCAAATATTTGTCAACTTTCACTGCGCGTCATCTCCAGGCCTTCCTGATGGCCTCCCGCGCCAGTGCATCACAGCGCTCATTCTCGGCATGCCCGGCGTGTCCCCTCACCCATCGCCATTCGACGGAATGCTCACTGCAGAGGGCATCCAATTCTCTCCACAGGTCGGCATTTTTGACCGGCTCTTTGGCCGCGTTGATCCATCCGTTCCTCTTCCAGTTCTTGATCCATTGAGTGATGCCCTTCTGGACGTACTGAGAATCCGTCGTGAGTACCACTCGGGAGGATGGGGGCAGGATTTTCAAGGCCTCTATGGCGGCACTGAGCTCCATGCGGTTGTTGGTGGTGCGGCGCTCTCCTCCCGAAAGCTCCTTCTCCGTTCCGTTCATCCGCACGATGGCCCCCCAGCCGCCCGGCCCCGGGTTTCCCTCGCAGGCCCCGTCGGTAAAAACCTGCACCGTCCCGGTTCCATGACCGACGGCAGGAGCAGCCGGCGCAGCCCCGCTTTCGGCGGAGGGCTTCACGGGCTGCCTGGGTTCCGCTTTCCGGGGCTTTTCTTCCAGGAAAGCACGAACCGTAAAAATCAGATGTTCGACGTCCTTATCTGTCACTTCACCGGCACGGAACCGCTTTTCGATAGCCTCCAACTGCCTGGCGGACAATTTTCTCGACACCATGTAAATCCCTTCTTCATCCCCAAGACATCCCCGCCATTGCTCGACATGCAAGCTCTGCTGCAAGGCCCGGGACTGATTTTTCCATTGCGTGAGGGGCAAGCTCACGTCTAGAGGTAGCCGTCCCAAGGTATTGTCCTCCACGATGATTGGGGGTCTGGTCTTTTTGAGCCTGATCCCACCGTGGGGCCGATGCTCATCAGGAACGGACCCAATCCCAGGCAGCTTCCATGTCGGATCGATTGAAATGCTCCCCCTCTGCGTGCGTAAAGAGGCCGCCAACCTTCAGCCAGGCTTTGATCCACGTTCGATCACTCACAACCGCCATCCGTTCAATATCCTGGGAGTGATC
>DAIQOB010000140.1:0-7167 GCA_036788075.1 Syntrophobacteraceae bacterium | reverse complement strand
GAATGCGGGCGGTTTTACGCGGGGTCGACATCTTGTTGAGGACACTGGCATCGATTTCGGATTCGACGGGAATGCGCACCACCAAGTCACTTCGGACCGTGCTTTGGCAGGCCAGGCGGTATCCCTTGGCCAGGTCTTCCTCACTCAGTTTTTCCGTGATGCCGCCTTCGACCTCTCCGCTTTCGATGAGCACGCGGCACTTACCGCAAACCCCGGCCCCACCGCAGGATGCGTTAATATGGACACCGGCTTCCATGGCTGTCCGGATGAGGTTGGCCCCATCGGCCACCGTCGCCGACTTGTTATAGGGTGCAAAGACCACCTTGCGTTCGCTCATTGAGAATATCCTTTCCGGTTGGCTTCACATTCATGGATGAATGTGTCAAAATCAGCCGCTGGAGATGCCAACCCTTTTTCAGGTGGAAGGTTCTGCACGGTAGCGCCATATTTCATGTCCCCCTGCCTTCCCTTTAAAATGGCAGGTCTATGCAAAAGATTTCCACCTGACGAGTTCATGAAAAAGTGATTTTTATAGTAGTATTTAAACCAAATTGGATTCAGATGCACCAGCAATCTCGAAAAGTTGCTTTAAATTCGGAATTTAGTATTGAGTTTCCAATTGCTTCCGGGTTCGTTCTTTGCCCAGGAGATTCGCTGATTTCTTAGAAACCTTGCAGGGATGTAAGCTATGAAGCCTAGGGAAGTTTTGCCTCCCAGGGATTTTGTCGCCATCGATTTTGAGACAGCCTCGCATGAGCGCGACAGCGCCTGTGCCGTTGCTCTCGTAAAGGTCGAGAACTGCAGGATCACCCACCGGGTATTCCATCTCATTCGGCCGCCTCGCAGGGACTTCGTCTTCACCTATATCCACGGCATCACCTGGAGGGATGTGGCGGACAAGCCGACCTTCGGCCAGCTCTGGCCGTCCCTGGAAAAACTCTGCCGTGAGGCGGGGATGCTGGTCGCTCACAATGCTTCCTTCGACCGTTCCGTCCTGAATGCCTGCTGTATGACCTACGGACTGATGCAGCCTGGAACACCTTTCCTCTGCACCGTCAGGCTGGCCCGGCAGGTCTGGAACCTGCACCCCACCAAACTTCCCGATGTCTGCAGATACCTGGGAATCGCCTTGAATCACCATGACGCCGCCTCCGATGCCGAGGCCTGCGCTCAAATTGTCATCGCTGCGGGCGAAAAGAATGGCGAGACAAACGGGTTCGAGGCGGGGTCCTGACTTCTTGAAGCTCCTGCGGCACAATGACAGAATCGCACCGCGCACTCCCCCAAGGACGCTGCAGGAGGGTCTTTCTGCCGCGGTGAAACGGAAAATGCCGCCTCCCATGGCGGCGCTTATTTTTTCAACAACTTCATCACCTGCTCCCGATGCACCCAACCCAGGTTTGCCTCCTGGCAGTTCGCCTCGATGCGCTCCATCAGCTTCCCCCCGGCATCATCCTCCCAGCGCAGGCTCCCCGTTTTCTGAAGCTCCTGGGAAAGCATCTCCAGCAAAGGCTCCGCGTCGGGGCGGCAGGCATGAGCTTTTTGCCAGTGATCCGTCGGCTCCACAACCTTCAGGCTCACGAGGAGCGCGAGGATCGGCACCGCATCCTGATCGTAGAGCTGCTCATAAAGCTGTGGTCTCACGATGTGGTTGATGCGCAGCCAGTTGATGTACCCCAATCGCCTGGCGCACACGGCTGCGGCGAAAAGGTCCTGGAGGCGGGGACGCTGCTGCCATGCCTTTTTATTTGGCTCCAAGGCCAAACGGTAGTGCTGCCCGAGGCACTGTCTCTTGAAAGTCCAAAGGTCCCGCGTGGCCTGGGGCGCGTCCCAGCTCTGGGGCTCGGCAATGGACAGCAGGGAAGCAAAGAGTTTGCGTGCTTTCTGTCCCTCGATCCACCCGCAGAGTCTTTCCTCCGTCACGAGGCTCCAGAGAGGGTAGGTCTCCAAGGGCTCGCCGGCATGGCGAGAGACGGTGTAGATACGACATTGCTGGATCGTGAAGAGAAGGGGAAGGGCATTCCGGAGTATGGCCGGGTCGTTCAGGTGCTCCCGCAGGGCGTAGATTTCCGGACCGATGCGCACGAAATCCCATGAGGCGTTGAGGAAGTCATGCAGGGTCTTGATGCCGTAGGCGTCGGAAGCCTTTTCGGAAAAAGAGCGAGAAATTATCGACACGTGGCAGGGGCCATCCGCCAGGATCTCCCGGATCAGGTACAGAGGGTCCGGTGGAGGAGATGCGCTGTCGGGGGGCTTGAGGTGTCTCAGAATGCGTCCGTCGGATTCGGGCGGCGTGGGAGGCGCGCCGCAGTTGAGGTAAGAGAGATCCTCCGTGGGCAGTCCGATGGCGCTCCAGCCCATATCTCCCAGGGAAATGAAAAGATGCGGTTTTATACTCAGGGCCGTTTCCGCGCTCTCGGGGTCCAGGCGATCCGGAGGGCAGAAGAGCCGGTAATCTTCGATTACCTGTCCCAGGGTGGCAAATTCCTCCCGGTACCGGGATGCGAAGAGCCGGTGGATGTCGATGACGCGTGCAAAACGAATCCCCAGGGAAGACTTGGACAGGTATCCTTTGTAAATGGAGGAAAAATCCGCCAGTTTGACAGCCATTATGAGGAGCGGCAGCTCGATCCCCAGAAACCTGGAAACAAACTGGAGCGGAGCAGGCAGGCTTATTTCATGGTGAATCCCCTCGACCCGGGCGATGGTGTTCAGGATCTCCTCGCAGGAATACTCGCCCCGGTACCATGCCTTGGATGTGTCGCAGGTGTGCTCTGCCAGCCAGGGCTGGATGGTCCCATGCCTTACCTGGATCGCCACGCGCAATTCTCCGGGCAGGCACTCTTCGATGCTTGCCTGGAGCTCGCTTTTGAAAAGGAGTTGATCGGACCCGGCCAGGGCGCGCCAGATAGAGTCGACGGATGCATCCAGGGCCTGGACGATGGATTTGAGAGTCCTGGGATGTCGCAGTTTCCGGATAGCCGCTGTTTCCATTTCCGGCACTGCCTCGAGGGGACAACCCAGCACACAGCTCACCTCTTCGGGAAGGGAGGATGGCCTGCCGCCGAAGCCGTACAGCAGCTCCAGCACCTGGGCTTCTTCCTCTCCCAGGTTTCTCACGGCCTCCCCTATCCGTTCAAGAGGGGGCACCGGCTCCCCTCTTTCCTCCCTTGCATCCTCACCCGGCAAGGGCGGTTCGATTCCCGCCGGCTTCGGCCATTGTGCGGACACGGGTCATTCCTCCTCTTCGTGACGGTGCTGTTCATTTTCGTCCCGCACACCCAATGCGGCAAAGAATGATGCTTCCTCCTGTCCTGGTGGCTTCTAGGCGCTCCAAATCATCGAGCCAACGCCTTTGCCGCAGCTGTCCCACCCTGCTCCAGGACATAGGCGAAAATTAAAGGGGCTACAATGGTGGCGTCCGATTCAATGATGAATTTGGGTGTTGCTTCATCCAGCTTTTCCCAGGTGATCTTTTCATTGGGAACGGCGCCCGAATAGGAGCCATAGCTCGTCGTCGAATCGCTGATCTGGCAGAAGTAGCTCCACAGGGGGACATTCCGTTTCAAATCCTGCCTCAAAACAGGCACCACGGAAATGGGAAAATCCCCGGCAATTCCTCCGCCAATCTGGAAAAATCCTATGGGATGCTTTTCTGAAGCTTCCTGGTACCACTTCGCCAATCGTATCATGTACTCCAACCCTGTCCTGACGGTATGAACATTCTGAATATGTCCGCGCATGCAGTGAGCCGCATAGATATTACCCATCGTCGAATCCTCCCATCCTGGGACGAAGATGGGCAGATCCTTTTGAGAAGCAGCAAGCATCCAACTGTCCTTCGGGTCGATTTCATAATGGTGCCGGAGTGCTCCGCTGCGCAGCAGGCGATAGAAAATCTCGTGGGGGAAGCAGCGCTCCCCTTTTCTGTCAGCATCCACCCAGATATCCAGAATGAGATTTTCGATCCGCTTGATGGCCTCTTCCTCGGGAATGCACGTGTCCGTGACGCGATTGAGCCTGCGCTCCAACAGCTTTTTTTCATCTTGAGGCGAAAGATCCCTGTAATTGGGAATGCGGACATAGTGGTCATGGGCCACGAGGTTAAAAATATCCTCTTCGAGGTTTGCACCCGTGCAGCAGATAGCGTGTACCTTGTCCCTGCGAATCATTTCAGCCAGAGAAAGCCCCAGCTCTGCGGTGCTCATGGCCCCCGCCATGGCCAGGAACATGAGCCCCTCTTCATGGAGAAGATTCCTGTAGGCCTCCGCCGCGTCCACCAGCGTGGCAGCATTAAAGTGTCTGAAATGATGTTGAATAAAGGCTGAGACATTGCCTTTCCCCATGAAGCACCACCTTTCTGTTCTACCTTCCACGAGCAATTAAACTTGAGGGTGAAAAGGACAGTTCATCCATGTCATGTCTATGATTCCGCCAGGGACAGCAAAAGGAGAAAGCAGGGTCTAAAATCTGCAACCGGAAATCGTCAAGCTTCCAAGCCCTCATGATGATACCAAGATATGCATAGTGAGCGCAATCCTCGCCGGAAAGTCCACGCGGAATTTCCGGCCGGATCCTTTCTTGTTGTGGTTGGAAAGCGCCTCGTGCGTGAGTCAAGGCCTGGACCGTTCACAGTCTATACAGAGAGTTGCTTCATTAAACTTTTTTGATGATTTGAACGAATTTTGTGTGTACCGTTTTCATTCAAACTCATCTGAAAGGAAAAATCGATCCATGAACCAGTCGGAACGTTCTCTTTGGTTGCGCTTTGTCACCATCGCTCAGCCGTATTTTTTTCCTCGGATTCCCGGCGGGGGGATGGTGACGCTTCTGCTCTTCATCCTCCTGCTGGTCTTTCTGTTCGGAGTGCTCTTCATGGTGGTTGCCGGGATGACACTGGCGGGAAATCATTTGGCGCCCACCCTCACAGCCAGGGTCGCGGGTGGCCTGGCGGCTCTCATCAGCGGGATCTTCCAGTCCAACCTGTGGTGGATCATCGCCGCCACCTTCCTCGTGCCCGCCGCGGTTTTCGCCCTCTTCGGCCGCCACCTGAGGGAGCGCCGGAAAGCCTGGTCGCTTCTCGCCGTAGTCCTGCTCCTCTCCTTTGCGGTTACGGGAATCAATGTGGCCTTCAGCTACATCGGCAACTACTTCACCAACGCACTGGTAAAAAAAGATCAGGAACTGGCTTACCTCTTCGTCGGGGTGTATTTTTGCGGTTTTCTTGCCGGAATCCCCATCGTGGCGTTCTACAGTTACGTTCAGAGCTACCTCGGGATGCGGTGGCGCGAATGGATGACCGGTCAGTTCCTGGGCAACTATTTCAAGAATCGCAGTTACTACGACATCGAGACAAAAGGTGAGATCGACAATCCCGATCAGCGCATGATGGAAGACATCCGCTCCTTCACGCGCACCTCCCTGACTTTCCTCCTCATCATTCTGGGCTCCCTCATGGACCTGGTTTCCTTCACGGGGATCCTCTGGTCCAAATCGACCCTCCTGGTGGCCGTGGTCCTCGGCTATTCCCTCGTGGGGACGCTCATCACCGTCTTGATGGGGCGGCGCCTCGTGAGGCTGAATTTCAACCAGCTGCGGTATGAGGCCGATTTCCGTTACGCACTCGTTCATGTGCGGGACAACACCGAGTCCATTGCCTTCTACCAGGGGGAAAAGCCGGAGGTTGCCCACATCCTGGGGCGTTTTCGAGACGTGTTGAGGAATTTTGGTCTCCTCATCGGCTGGCAGCGGAACCTCTCTTTTTTGACGACAGCTTACAGCTACCTTCCCGTCGTTTTGCCCTTCGTTATCCTCTTTCCTCAGTACTTCCGGGGTGAAGTTGAGTATGGAGACATGGTGCAGGCCAATTTCGCCTTCACCCAGGTCTATGGGGCGTTGTCCCTCATCGTCTCCCAGATCGAGCAGATCACGAATTTTGCCGCAGGCGTGGAACGTCTGTCCACCTTTGCGGATGCCATCGAACCGGATCGGCCTTCGGCTCCCGGCATCCAATCTCACGAGGCGGACCGGTTTGCCCTGGCACACCTGACCCTCCTGACTCCCAACGGGACGCGCACCCTGTTCCAGGACTTGACAGTGGAGCTGGAAAGGGGCAAAAATCTGGTCGTGGTGGGCCAGAGCGGTGTGGGGAAGAGCTCACTTCTCCGGGCCATTGCCGGCCTCTGGACGCAGGGGGAGGGGGACGTGAAGCGGCCGCCTCTGGAGGATATCTTCTTCCTGCCCCAAAAGCCCTACATGCTGCTCGGGTCTCTGAGAGACCAACTGCTTTACCCGCAGCTCGAAAGAGACGTTCCAGAGGAGCGGCTGAGGGAAGTGCTTGAAACGGTCCGACTCCCGGACCTTCCCGAGCGGGTGGGTGGATTTGATGTCCACCTGGATTGGGCTGACGTCCTGTCCCTGGGTGAACAGCAGAGGCTGGCGTTTGCCCGCCTCCTCATCAACCAGCCCGGCTGGGCCGTCCTGGATGAAGCCACCAGCGCTCTTGACATGGAAAACGAAGCCAACCTCTACAGGAAATTGAAGGCGATGAGCATCGGCTACATCAGCGTCGGCCACCGCAGCAGCATCCTGGATTTTCACGACCTCGTGCTCGAACTGCAGGGAGGCGACAAGTGGCGACTGCTGCCGGTCGAGGAGTACCGGGCGGCTCCTGCCGTGAACCTGCCGGAGCGGGAAGGGAATTCGGATCGGTAAGGCGCGTGAGGGACGCTGAAGACGCTGACGGAGCGCTGAAAAACGCTGATTTTTGGTAAAAGTTTCCCTTTGCAGCGTGCTTCAGCGCTCCGTCAGCGTCCTCAGCGTGCCTGGCCGGTGTTACCCGTCAGTGCCTGTCCTCTTTGCGGTCCTCGAAGCGAAACCGGTCAAAGGACCTCCACGGAGAGGAACGACGGTCGGAATCGTTTCGATCATCATTGTCTCTGTATCTGTTACGCCACTCATTCCCGCCGCCTCTGTCGAACCAGCGGCGCTTGCCGTCATTATTCTGCCAATGATAGCTGTCGTCCTTGTCATACTTCTTGTATCGTTTGTATTGGTAATGGTCATCGTCGTCGTCATAGTATCTGTAGTATCCATATGGATACCCATGTCCCGGAGTGTCTTCCCAGTAGCCGTCGGAATATCCGTAACGGCCATAGACACATCCCG
>DAIQOB010000139.1:1248-7167 GCA_036788075.1 Syntrophobacteraceae bacterium | reverse complement strand
GATGGCTTCGGACATCCAGCTTCCAGGAAAAGACGCGTGTCTGAACTGTCATACGAAGTCGGGTGGAGGAGATAATTTCAAGCGCGGAGACATCGAAGAAGCTCACCGAAATGCGTCGAAGAACTTTGACGTACATATGGCTTCCAAGGATGTGGGCGGCAAAGGACTGGAGTGTCTCAGCTGCCACGGCAGTGTGGGCCACAGGATCGCCGGCCGCGGCTCGGACCTGAAAGGAAGGGACTCCTACGACGGGGTGGACTGTCTCAAATGCCACAGTGCTACGCCCCATTCCAACAGTGATATCAACACACACACCAAAAGAGTCAATTGTACGGTGTGCCACATCCCGACGTTTGCCAAGGTGGCTCCCACGGACATGGAGCGAGATTGGAGCAAGCCCGGGGAGCCGGATGAAGCTAAGAAGCTTTACGACCCGTTCATGAAGAAAGCCTCCAACGTCGTGCCTGAGTACAAATTCTGGAACGGCCAATCCAAGTTCTACAACTTCGGCGACGCCGCTGTACCGGGTCCGAGCGGACGCGTCATGATGTCTACGCCAATGGGGGATATCAATACTTCGGGATCCAAGATCTATGCCTTCAAGCATCATCTCGGCATCCAGCCCATGGATCCCGATACGAACAGGCTCCTGCCCCTCAAAATCGGGCTTTTCTTCCAGAACAACGACATCAACAGTGCCGTCACTGAAGGGGCGAAGGCTTTGGGGTGGCCGCTTCCCAACGGTTACACGTTCGCCGAGACGGAAAGATACCTGGGACTCTTCCATGAGGTGGCCCCCAAGGAACAGGCCCTCCAATGCAACAGCTGCCATGGGGGCACCCGCCTGAATTTCGCCGAGCTGGGCTACACGCCCAAAACGACGAATAACGGCAAGCCTCTCTGTGCAAGCTGCCATGGGAGCAAAACAGCGAGCTTCGATAAAGTGCATTCGAAACACGTTGACGACAAGCGCCTCGACTGCAGCGCATGCCACAATTTTAGCAAGGCCAATTGATGGCCTGCTCCGGGGGCATCCTGTTTGCCCCTCCTCTCTGAATTTCAATGAATCGCTCTGGTCGGTGAACGCCGACTGGAGCTTTTTTTTTGCTGTACGGTTGAGTTTTCAGGTGAAAAGTCTTGAACAGAACAATGAAAATTCTCTCCTGGCTTCTCCGATTCCTGAAAGTTTCACGAGAACTTATGCTCAATAAGGGGATTGCCATGACGCAGCGGCGGGCTTAGGTTTTAAGCATTCCACTCACGCTGCTTCAAATCAAACCTCAAAATAAGGAGTGAGAGCTATGAGAAAATCTTATACATGGGTGTCATTGTTCCTGGGAGCGGTGGTTTTGCTTGCTCCCGGTTGGCTTCAGGCTGCAGACAGTGCAGATAAGACCGTGAGCTCGGCGTCGAATGTTCTGGAAGAGATCATGCGAATCCCCGAAAAAGGTCTTCCGCCGGCGCTCCTCAAGGACGCTTATGGTGTGGCGGTGCTGCCCGGCCTCCTCAAAGCGGGCTTCGTCGTGGGGGGCAGGTACGGGAATGGGGTTCTTTCCGTGCGTGAGGGAGGGCGCTGGAGCAACCCCTCTCTCATCACCCTCATGGGAGGGAGTGTTGGATGGCAGATCGGAGCCGAGTCCACCGATGTGATCCTGGTGTTCAAGACGCGAAAGAGCATCGATGCCATAACTCAGGGGAAGTTCACTCTGGGAGCCCAGGCCTCTGTGGCTGCAGGGCCAGTGGGACGTTCAGCCGAGGCCGCCACGGATGTGCAGCTGAAGTCTGAAATTTATTCCTACTCCCGGAGCCGGGGACTCTTTGCGGGAGTTGCTTTGGACGGAGCCGCCCTCCAGATCGATGACGACGCCAATGCACAGTATTACCGATCTCCCGGCATTACCCCTGCGGCGATTTTTGCATCGGGCAAAGGGCTGAAAGTGCCTGAGTCGGCAGCCCGTTTCAAGAAGGTCCTGACCCGTTATACTCCCAAGTGATTTTGCGGACCCCAGAATCGCTGTGAGGCATGAGTGCGCAGGTCGGGATACTCTTTGTGAAGGCCGATGTTCGGCACGGGAGCCTGACCTGCATTTTCTTCTGAATGGTCTTACAGGCTCCCAGTCAGCGCTGAATCCCCGTCCCAGTGACCTTCTCCCTTGACCGTAAACTCTTTTTAAGCTAGATTTTAAATGTAAGTTCAAAATGTTACCTGTTGGATTCCTGTCCCATTCCCTGGAAAGCGGTCCCTCCGGGACGCGGGTATCAGTGCGCCCCCTTGATCCGAACGGGAGTCAGGTCCCTCGAGTGCTGAGCGATGGGCAAACGCATCCAAAAGATCTATCACAGCCTCATTTCGAGACTCATCGGTTTGGTGGGGCTGTTTCTGCTCGTTGTCATCTCCACCTGGGCTTATTTCAACATCGATTACCAGAAAAAAAACACCATCGAGAACATTGTGGAAGAAGTGGATCGCCTGGGGAATACCATCAAGCTCGGGACCCATTACGCCATGATGCTCAACTCACGGGATGACATCAACGAGATCATCAACAACATCGGGCGCCAGGAACGCATTGAAAATATCCGTATTTTCAATAAACAGGGACAGATCAAGTACTCCAATCGTGCAGAAGAGGTGGACCGGGTCACCAGCATCAAGGCGGAAGCCTGCATGATCTGTCACAAGCAAGAGCCTCCTCTGGAGGACGTCGATATTGGCCAGCGTACCCGTATTTTCCCCTCACCCGGTGGCCATCGCCTCATCGGGGTCATCAGCCCCATTTACAATGAGCCCAGCTGTTCCACCGATGCCTGCCACGTGCATCCCCAGGACAAGAAAGTCCTCGGAGCATTGGATGTGGTCATTTCCCTCGAGAATACCGACAAGGGGATCCGTTCCTACGAGCGCCGCATCATTTTATTGGCCATCTTCAGTTTTCTGGCTACTTCCACAATCATCCTGGCATTCCTTTTCCTCTTCGTGAATCGCCCCATCAAAAGGCTGATCGGTCAGACCCGTCTCATCGGTAAGGGGAAATTCGACGGCAGTGTTGCGACGGAGAGCAGTGACGAAATCGGTCAGCTGGCTGTTGCCATCGAGCAAATGGGCAAGGACATCAGCCGCAAGCAGGAGGAATTGAACAAGCAGAGAAACGAGTATCAGGAGTTGTTTGAGCAGGTCCCCTGTGCCATCACCGTTCAGGATCGGGAACTGAGGCTTCTCAGGGCTAACCGGGAATTTTCCCGTCAGTTCGGGTCCAGACCGGGCGAGCACTGCTACCAGGTCTATAAGGGTCGGACGGAGCCCTGCGACCCCTGCCCCGTCCTCGAAACCTTTCAGGACGGCACATCGCACACGGGTGAGGAAACAGGAGTTTCCCAGGATGGCAGCATCAATTACTGGATTGGGAGAACGTCTCCCATTCGGGATGCCGAAGGGAACATCACGGCAGTCATGGAGATGAGCCTGGACGTCACACAGATGCGGCGCCTGGAGGAAGAAATTCGCAAGTCGGAGGAAAAGTACCGGTATATATTCGATAATATCCCCAATCCCGTGTTTGTGCTCGATCGCAGAAGCCTCATGATCATGGACTGCAACGACAGCGTGAAATCCGTGTATGGCTACGACAAGCAAGAACTGCTGCGGACATCCTTCCTGAGGTTTTTCGAAGACAGTGAGCACCAGCACTATGCCCTGGAGATCCGCAACAACGATACCCTGAACATGGCGCGGCAGATGACGCGGGACGGCCGCAGTATCTATGTCAATATCCGCGTGTCCCCTTCGGAATACCAGGGAAAGAAGGCTTACCTGCTCACCACCAGCGATATCACCAAGCGGCTCATGGCGGAACAGCAGCTCATCCAGGCCAGCAAAATGGCCACTTTGGGGGAAATGGCCACCGGCATTGCCCACGAGTTGAACCAGCCTCTTTCGGTCATCAAGACGGCCAGCGAGTTTCTCATGCGCAAGGTGCGTAAGGCGGAGCCCATTCGGGAGGATATCCTCAAGACCATGGCGGAGGAAATCGACAGCCATGTGGACCGGGCCTCCAAAATCATTCAGCATTTGAGAGAATTTGGCCGCAAATCCGATGTGAAGAGTGAAAGGGTCCAGGTGAACGAGGCCCTCAGGAAAGCGGTGGATATTTTCAGCCAGCAGTTGAAGCTGAGGGAAATCGAGGTGGTGCAGGATCTGAAGGAAGATCTCCCCGCCATCCTGGGGGATGCCAATCGCCTGGAGCAGGTGTTCATCAATCTCCTCATCAATGCCCGGGACGCCATCGAAGAGAGGTGCGAAAAAGAGGGCAATCGGGACATCGAAAAGCGTATCTATTTGAAAACCTGGCTCCAAAAGGACAAGGTCACTATCGAAGTGAAGGATTCGGGAGTGGGTATTCCCCAGGATATCCTGCGAAAGATATTCGAGCCCTTTTTCACGACCAAGCGGGTGGGCAAGGGCACGGGGCTGGGGCTTTCCATCAGTTATGGCATCGTCCAGGATTATGAAGGGACAATTCGGGTAAAGACCGCGGAAAACGGCGGGGCGGACTTCATCCTCCAATTCCCCGCATTAGGTGGCCGGTGATGGCTGACGAACTGATCTTGCTGGTGGATGACGAAGAGGGCATCCGCAAAGTCCTCGGAATCTCCCTCATGGACAGTGGCTACAGAGTGTTGACGGCAGCGAGCGGGGAAGAAGCCCTGGGGATTTTTCGGGAGCACAATCCGTCCATCGTTCTCACCGATATCAAAATGCCCGGAATGGACGGAATCGCGCTCCTCCGTAAGATCAAGGAAGAACGGCCCGACACGGAGGTCATTGTCATCACGGGCCACGGAGATTTTGACTTCGCCGTAAAGAGCCTCCAGGCCGACGCCTCGGATTTCATCACGAAGCCCATCCATGACGAAGCTCTCACCATCGCTCTGAAGAGAGCGCATGAAAGAGTCTGGATGAAAGCGAGGCTTCGAGAATACACGGAAGGCCTGGAGCGTCTCGTGCAGGAGAAGACGGAAAAGCTGCTGCAGGCCGAAAGGCTTGCAGCCGTGGGCCAAACCGTGGCTACCCTGGCGCACGCCATCAAGAATATCATCGGCGGACTGAAAGGCGGCATGTACGTCCTGGAAAAGGGGATGGAGCTCGACAACCGAGGCTACCTCCATGAAGGCTGGCAGATGGTGAAGGGCAATGTGGACAAAATCAAGAACTTGTCCCTGGATCTCCTCAACTATGCCAAGGAGAGGGAGCCCGATTATAGACGCTGCGATCCCAATGCTCCCCTTCGGGAAGTCTTTCAACTGGTGGCGTCCCGTGGCGCCGAGCACGGAGTAGAGGTGGTATTGGACGCCGACCCGGCCCTGGAGGAGCTCCTTCTGGATCCTGACGCCATGCACTGCTGCCTGCTCAATCTTGCCTCCAATGCCCTGGATGCCTGCCTGGACATGCGATGTTCCCGCAAGGCCGGCAGGGTGCTTCTTCGATCCTGTAAACGGGACGGCTGGGGCGTGGAGTACTGTATCGAGGACAATGGCTGCGGCATGGATGCCGAAACGAAAGAGAAGATCTTTCGAACTTTTTTCAGCACGAAGGGAAGCAAAGGGACCGGCCTGGGGCTCATGATCGCTCAGAAGATCGTGGGAGAGCACGGAGGATCCATCGAGGTGGAATCCGAAGAGGGAGGCGGCACCTGTTTTGTTGTGCGCCTGCCCGCGGGAGACAATGGTGTTGCCTTAACCAGCCTTCGTCATTCCGGCGAAAGCCGGAATCCGGGAAAATAAAGACTTTCTGGACCCCGGTTTTCACCGGGGTGACGTTGAGTCAACAGCATTGCCCGCGGGGGACCGGTCAGCTTCAGGGACAGGCAATTGAACGAAAGGGGAAGACCATGGTGGAATATAAGAATATTTTGATTTGCA
>DAIQOB010000139.1:0-1148 GCA_036788075.1 Syntrophobacteraceae bacterium | reverse complement strand
GCAATTGAACGAAAGGGGAAGACCATGGTGGAATATAAGAATATTTTGATTTGCACGGATTTTTCCGACGATGCCAATATTGCATTCATCCATGCCCTGAATCTCGCTAAAAAGTGTGGTGCACACCTACACATACTCCATGTGCCCCATTCGTCCTTTACCTATTCGAGGCAGATCGTGGACGAACATATCCCCGAAGGGAAATCCCAGGAGGGGCAGGCCTTCTTCGATGAAGAGATCGCCGCAAAAGCAGAAAAAGACTTGCGGCAGACCTACGAGGGGCGTCTGGGGGAATTCAAGGATCACACGTTTGTGGTCCGCTGCGGCGCGCCCGATGTGGAGATCATTCGTTATGCCAAGAAGCACGACATCGACCTCATCGTGATGGGGGCTCTCGGAAAGTCGGAGCTTGACAGGATGGTGCACGGCAGTACGGTGGCCAACGTTTCCAGGTATGCCCACTGCCATGTCATGGCCATCAGGAATCCGGCCAAGCAGTTCACCCTGCCGGGAAAGATGTATTCTTAGGGTGTCGCCCCAATGACACTGAATCCATCGCCGGTGTGCACGCGATGAAGTGGAAAACGTTCGCCGTTCATGGAACAGGACCTGGAGGGATCACACCATGGCTAAAAAGGTATTGGTAGTGGATGACGAGCAGGACATGAGAGTCTACATATCCACCCTGCTGGAAACAAATGGTTTCAAACCCCTGCTGGCCGAGGACGGCCGGGAGGGGCTGGAGGTCGCGCGGCAAAAGAGGCCCGCCCTCATTGTCATGGACGTCATGATGCCCAGGGAAAGCGGCATCCAGCTGTACCGGGAGCTGAAAAAAGATCCGGAGCTGAAAGACATTCCCGTCATTATGGTTTCGGCCCTTGCCAGGAAGACGTTTTTCCATTCTCAAAGAGTCCTGGACGAATATGAAGGGGGAACGATCCCAGAACCGGCAGACTACATCGAAAAGCCCCCTGAGCCGGATGAACTGCTGGCGGCCATTCGAAGGATCCTGGGATAGCAATAACGAGGAGATCCCGGCATGTTCCCCATGGAATTCGACCATCGCATCCTGGGTACTCTGCCCTTTCCCACAGATGAGCAGACCCGGCGGATTACGGAGCTCCTGCGGGCGATCATCGGACGGCGGA
>DAIQOB010000138.1:4671-7205 GCA_036788075.1 Syntrophobacteraceae bacterium | reverse complement strand
ATAGAAGTGGAAGTCAATAACGGAAAAGTCAGCAATGCCTGGAGCAGTGCCACTCTTTTTCGAGGTCTGGAGCTCATTTTGAAGGGGCGTGACCCGAGAGACGCATACCTCTTCACCCAGAGATCCTGTGGAGTCTGCACCTACGTGCACGGCCTTGCATCCGTCCGCGCCGTCGACAATGCCGCCGGCATCACCATTCCCGACAATGCCCGGCTCATCCGCAACCTTCTGCTGGGCGCACAATTCCTGCACGATCACATCGTCCATTTCTATCACCTCCACGCCTTGGACTGGGTGGACGTTGTCAGCGCCATCAAAGCAGACCCGAAGAAGACTGCGGATCTGGCCAACCAGGTTTCCAGCGCGGGAAACAGCGGGGTCAACGATTTCAAACAGGTGCAGGCCCGCCTGAAAAAGCTCGTGGAGAGCGGTCAACTGGGCATCTTCGCCAACGGCTACTGGGGACACCCGGCTTATAAGCTTTCCCCCGAGGTGAACCTCATCGCCACCTCGCACTACCTGGAGGCGCTCCGCCAGCAGGCCCGGACAGCACGGCTTCACGCCATTTTCGGGGGGAAGAACCCTCACCCGCAAAGCCTTGTCGTGGGCGGCGTGACCTGTGCGACAGACCTGAATGCCGACCGCATCTCCGAATTCAAGTATCTCTGGAAAGAGACCATGGAGTTCGTCAACAACGTGTACCTGCCGGATGTCGTCGCGGTGGCGGGTTTTTACAAAGACTGGGCCAAAATCGGAGGCACCACCAACTTCCTCGTTTACGGCGAATTCCCTCAAAGCGCCGAAGAGCCCAACAGCTTCATGTTTCCGAGGGGCGCCGTTTTCAAGCGCAACCTCGGCCAGATCCAGCCGGTCGATATAGCTCTGGTGGAAGAGCACGTCAAGCACAGCTGGTATGAAGGCGACCAGGCGCTTCATCCCTCCAAGGGTGAAACCAAGCCTAAGTACGAGCAGTTGGATGTGGGGAACCGCTACAGCTGGATGAAAGCGCCGCGCTACAAGGGCGAGCCCATGGAAGTCGGCCCGCTGGCCCGCGTTCTGGTGGCCTACGGAAAGGGCCACGAACCCACCCGAAAGGCTGTGGATGGCCTTCTGAAGAAGCTGGGGGTTCCCCAGGAAGCCCTCTTTTCCACCTTGGGAAGAACGGCGGCCAGGGCTCTGGAAACCAAGATCATCGGCGATGCCATGGAAGGTTGGATCAACCAGCTGGTGGAGAATATCAAGAAGGGAGACACAAAGATCTACCAGGACTATCAGATGCCGGCTGAAGCCATGGGAGCGGGACTCAACGATGTGCCCCGCGGTGCCCTGGGACACTGGGTGGATATCAAGGAACAGAAGATCAACAACTTCCAACTGGTGGTGCCTTCCACCTGGAACCTCGGTCCGCGATGCGCACAAAACAAGATGGGCCCCGTGGAGGAGGCCCTTGTGGGTACTCCCGTGGCGGATCCCAAGCGCCCCGTGGAAATCCTCCGCACGGTCCATTCTTTCGACCCCTGCATCGCCTGCGGTGTCCATGTGATCGATCCTCGGACGAACGAGGTGTACAAATTTAAAGTTGTCTAACCGTCTTTTTTTGGATACTGGTTACCAGAATGCCCACGGGACCCGGTGCTGAGCCGGGTCCCCGTTTTTGAAGGCTCGAATGATTGAGCCGAAATGCCGGAGCCCCCATCGGCCCGGCAAACACTGTGAACAAAGGGAGTGCTGGAACGCAATGGACCTTCCCCATAGAACGGATGGCGCTGACGGCCGAGACCGCACCAGGGCGATTCTGGTGCTGGGAGTGGGGAATACCCTGCTCCGGGACGAGGGGATCGGAGTCAAAATCGTCCAGAAGCTGGAAGCCGAGTATGTATTTTCGCCCAATGTGGAACTGATGGATGGAGGCACGCTGGGCATTCGGCTCCTCGATCCCATCTCCCGGGTCGACTACCTCATCGTCGTGGATGCGGTGCAGAATGGGCAGCCTCCCGGAACGATCTACCGCCTCCCGACGGAAGAACTGGAAAAAAGAGTGACCTTCAAGAACTCTCTCCACCAGTTGGATCTCGTGGAAAGCCTCGCCTATGCCGAAATACTCGGAAACCGCCCCTATGGGGTCATCCTCGGAATCGAGCCGGAGGATATTTCCCCCTGGGGAACGGAATTGACGGCCACGGTCGAGGCCCGTGTGCCCGAGCTCTCCGCCAGAGTCCTGGAAGAAATTGTGCGGGCGGGGGGAAGCTACAGGGCCAGAAACCCGTCTGAAGATCTTATGGAATAGAAAGGAGTTCTCTCATGTGCCTGGCCATTCCTGCGGAGGTCGTTCACATCGAGGATGAAATGGCAACGGTGCGCGTCGGTGAAGCGTTGCGTAAAGCCTCCCTCATGCTGCTTCCGGAGCCTGCGGAGCTCGGGGACTATGTCATTGTCCACGCCGGGTTTGCGCTCCACAAGGTGGAGCCCGAAGAGGCCCGGGAATCCCTGCGACTCCTCAGAGAGCTGGCATCTGCTGCGGATGAAGAGGGGTT
>DAIQOB010000138.1:0-4571 GCA_036788075.1 Syntrophobacteraceae bacterium | reverse complement strand
GATCAAAGCACACAAGGAGGGGCTCAACTCATGAAGAGATTTCTGGTTTTCTTTCTCGCTGCATTCATGCTCAGTTTCATATCGCACGCACCATCGAATGCTCAAACGGAAACGAATAAGGTTACCATCAAGGTGATGACCCACTCGAGCATGTACAACCGGACCAACGTCATATCCAAATTATACATGAACAACCATCCGAACGTTAACGTCGTGGTTGAAAAAACGCCCCTGGTTCAAGATGCTCTGGCCTCGGTGGTCGATGAGTCCATCGATGTCATCATGGCTTCCCGCGTGTTGACGGACCAGGAAAGTGAAGCGGCGGCGAAAAAGGGCGTTCAGCTCCATGAGAGGCTCATCGGCTATGGTGGAGTCGTCATCGTTACGGACCGTTCCAACCCCGTCAACGACCTCACCCTCAATCAGGTGAGGAAGCTGCTCACGGGAGAAATCACCAGCTGGAAGGATATTGGCGGGCTGGATCAGCCCGTGAAGGTCGTCAGAACGGGAGACACCTTCCCTGGAACAAATGTTTTCCTGGAGAACGAAGTTTTGAAAGGCGCTCCCATGGCGAAGGAAGCCACGGTGGTGCCGGATTTCGTCAAAATGATGTCCACCGTTTCTCAGACGCCCGGGTCCATCGGCTTCGTGAGAATCAGGGATGCCTTTGAATCATCGTCTGCTTCCGATACACCTGTCAAGATACTGAGAATCAGAAGCAGTGCGGCGGTTGTCGCCGTCATGCCTTCCAGAGAGAACCTCGCGAGCGGCGTGTATCCCATCAAGCGGCCCTATTTCCTGTATCATCGGCCGAATGCCAAAGCAGAAGTCGCCAACTACGTCGACTTCGTGCTGGGGAAGGGATGGGGATCTGAGCTCTAAGCACCCTCATCAATCTGTCCTGCTGAAGGCATAAAGAGCCGGCTAAGACTCTTTATGCCTTCCCTTCATTCTAAACTTCCCATTTACAATTCAGAGATGCCGCCTTAATTCATCTCGATTTCCGTCTGGATGGGCTTGTAGAAATAGGAGATCCGGCCCGTTCCGGCACCTTCTGCGTAGTCCAGGAGCAAATTGACGGGGTCCAGGTTCCAGAAGCACTTTTTGGCCGCCTGATCCGGTTCGAGAGGCGGACCGTACTGCTGCGTCAAAATCTCCCTGAGCCGGTTAAAATTTTCGAGGGATTTGAAATAGATCATAACATTGTAAAAACGGTCTTTATGAAAGCCGTAGACAATGCTTTCGACCGTTACGTCCTCTATCTTCAGCTCCTCGGTCTTTTTCTTGTAGAATTTGAGATCCCCTTCCTGTGCGAGAAGCTCGTAGCGTGAAGGGTCATCCAGGGGCTTTCCCCATTTCAGGCCCCTGAAGGTATCGGTTCTTTCCACATTCGACGCGCTGCAGGCAAAGGTCGCCATGCAAATGATCAACACTGCCAGAACACCCGCCGTGTTCAGCACCATCCAACACCTTGGAACAATTCTCATCTATTTTCCTCTGTAGATCACTCTTCCGATTCATCCGTTTCCACTTCGAGGGCCAGATGCCGCTGGAGAAATGCCAGCAACCGCTTGCCGTCTTCCGTGGGCAGCCACCCCAGCCCACCGCACTCGGGGCATTCCACCACATCGGAGTGGTTCCCCAGGGAAACCTGTCCTTCTCCCCAACAGTTCCAGCATTTGAATTCCAGATCGGGCAATGTCATGGCTCTATTCTTTCTCTTCCATTCAGGAGCGTGAGGTTCTCCGGGATACCCCCCCTGTCGCCTCATGGAGACTTTGTTCGATGCATCAAAAATCCGCATGCCCCGGCGTTCGGGGAAAAGGGATGGCTTCCCGTATGTTGGGGAGTCCGGTGGCGAATTGAATCAGCCGCTCCAGACCAAGGCCAAAGCCGGCATGGGGCGCAGACCCAAACTCCCTGAGCTCCACATACCAGCGGTAGTCTTCGGTGGATATTCCCTTCAGCTCCATTTGCTGCAGGAGCATGTCGAGCCGCTCTTCCCTTTGTGACCCACCGATGATTTCCCCGATTCCCGGCACGAGAATGTCCATGGCAGCGACAGTCTTTTCGTCGTCGTTGACTCTCATGTAAAAGGGTTTGAGCCGGCGTGGAAAATGAACAATGGCGACAGGCTTTTGTAAAATTTTCTCGGTCAGGCAACGCTCATGCTCCGCCTGCAGGTCCATTCCCCATTCCACGGGGAATGCGAAAGTCTCCCCCGCCTTTTTGAGCTGTTCCAACGCTTCCGTATAGGTCACTGTTTCGAAAGGAGTCTGCAGGGTCTTCTCGAGGTTCTCCCGCAGCCCCGGTTCGATGAATCGACTGAAAAACTCCAGGTCTTCGCTGCAGTCCGTCAGGACTACCTGCAGGAGGTTTTTGATGAGATCCTGCGCCACCTCCAGGTCCTCCTGCAAATCGCAGAAGGCCATTTCCGGCTCCACCATCCAAAATTCGGCCAGGTGGCGGCTGGTGTTGGAATTTTCTGCGCGGAAGGTTGGTCCAAAGGTGTAGACACGGCCCAAAGCCAGGGCGTAGATTTCTGCCTGAAGCTGGCCGCTGACAGTCAGGTAGGCCGGTTTCCCGAAGAAATCTCCCGAGTTGGTCTCACCTGCCTCTGGAGCGGCCACATCATCGCGGGGAGGTAGAGTCGTGACACGAAACACTTCACCCGCGCCTTCACAGTCGCTGGAGGTGATGATGGGGGTATGAAGGTAAAAGAATCCCCGTTCCTGAAAAAACTGGTGAATGGCGAAGCTCAGGCGGCTCCGCACCCGCGCCACGGCTCCGAGGGTGTTGGTCCGAGGCCGAAGATGCCCGATCTGGCGAAGGAATTCGAAGGAATGCCTCTTCTTTTGCAGCGGATAGGTCGCAGGGTCCGCCCCTCCAAAGAGGCGGATAGAGGCCGCATGCATTTCAACGGACTGGCCCTTCCCCGGCGATGCCTGGAGGCCCCCCTCCACTTCGATACCGGCCCCGGTGGTGACAGACTGCAACATTTCGGCAAGCTCCGGACGCGCCAGTTCCACAATGACCTGCAGGTTCTTCAGGCACGAGCCGTCGTTGACTTCAATGAAGCTGATGCCCGCCTTGGAATCCCGGCGGGTCCGGACCCAGCCCTGCACCCGGATCGTCTGCCCCACTAAGCGTTGTTCCTCCCGGAAAAGGTCGGCGATGCGCAGAGCCTCTTTCATAGATCCTCTATCCTTTCTTGGCGTTACCTCCATCGCCACTCTCTACGATATGATGCTTCAAAACTGAATCTTCTTATCAACATCCGAAGCGCACCACAAGGAAAGAAACAAGGAGGGAACAGCACTTGCGCCTTGCCCCCACGGCTCGGATGGGGGGACGTGCTACAGTCCTTCAGGCCTCGGCGTCACCCTTGATTTTCTTGAATTTGGGAGATTCCGTGATGCGTCTCGACTCAGCCGCTTCCACATCCTCCCGGGTGAGGTGGATTTCCCCGCATTCAGGGCACGTCACGTTGACATGCTCCCCCACCGTCCGTTCCCGGATCTGGTCCACCGTCATGTGGCCTATGGATCCGCACCGGGTGTCCACCCGCTCGGCGCGCACCCACACTCTGCCGTCTTCCTTCTTCATAAACCGCTCCACTTTCATCCCATCGTGGGTCAGCGCTCCAGGAGATTCAAGATTTCAAACAAGCGCCGATTCCCCTCGTTAACAAGAATTCATCCGTCCGTGGACTACGCAGGAGGACAGGGAGGACCCTCCTCCGCATCCCGCCGCCCGGACCTCGGCACCCGGTAAGGCGACGGCCCCAGGGCTCTGACCGTTTCCGTCATCTCTCGGGCAGAAGCGGCAAAACGCTCAGCTTCCGAAGAAGAGCACCATACCAGATGGAATCGCTCGGGCTCCAGCCCCATGGCATCGAGCATTTCGACGACAACGGCCATTCGCCGCTGCGCCTTCTCATTGCCATCCACGTAATGGCATTCTCCTGGGTGACACCCCATGACCATCACGCCGTCGGCTCCTTTCTGGAAGGCTTCCACCACGAGATTGGGATGCACCATCCCCGAGCACATCACCCGGATGATGCGCAGGTTGGGAGGATACTGCAACCGGGCGATGCCCGCCAGATCGGCGGCTGCATACGAGCACCAGTTGCAGTCGAATGCGATAATCACAGGTTCGAAGAGCAAATTTTTACCTCGCCATGTGCCATCAGGCAATAGCGTTCAGAGCGGCGTCCACCTGGGCTGAAAGCTGGCGATATGTGAACCCGCCGACCTCCACCCCATCCTTGGGGCAGGTGGCCTGGCACCCTCCGCACCCCTTGCATCTGGCCGTGTGGACGGCAATGATCTTCCGGTCTTCCTCTCCTGGAACATTCTCCAGGGTGATGGCATGGTAGGGGCACACATCCACGCAAAGGGCGCACCCGTCACATGTCGCCGGGTTTACACGCGCCTTGACGGAATCGAGGAGAATGCGCCCATTGCTCAGCACCGTCACTGCACGGGCCACCGCCGCCTGGGCCTGCACCACAGATTCCTCGATGGGCTTGGGGTAGTGGGCCAGGCCGGCCATGAACAGGCCCTCGC
>DAIQOB010000137.1:0-7232 GCA_036788075.1 Syntrophobacteraceae bacterium | reverse complement strand
ATTGGGACCGATGAGGGCCACAATTTCACCTTGTCCGACTTCCATGCTTACCGACTGCAGGGCCTGCAGCCCTCCGAAGCCGAGTGTCACCTCCCTGAGCCTCAGAAGGGCAACCGCCTCGGATCCCCCACCGGCATGGGGATCTTCCAAGCATCGCAGAGAGAAGGCTGTGTCGCTCATCCCGCTGCCGAAAGCCTGGAACGGGGAGGAGGCAGGCTCGCCGCCCCTGGAGGAATCCGACGGCGCGGGGGCGGCCAGGGAAGGGCGCTTCTTCCAAGTCGACGGCAATCGTACGGACAGGAGGACCGGGACAAGGCCCTGAGGGCAGAAGACGAGCACCCCCATGAGGATCAGACCATAGCTGAGGACATAGAAATCTTCAAAGTGGCGCAGGAGCTCCGGCAGGAAAGTCAGGAGCACTGTTCCGGCCAATCCCCCCCACAGACTTCCCATGCCGCCCACCACCACCATCGTCACCAGTTGGACGGAATAAAAAATGTCGAAAGTCTTTGGGCTGATGAAGGTCACGTAATGTGCGTAGCAGAAGCCGGCAAGGCCAGCATAGATGGTGCTCAGCACGAAGGCGACGACCTTGTACCTGAAGGAGGGAATGCCCAGGGCCTGTGCCGTCAGGTCTTTTTCGTGGATCGCCTTGAAAGCTCGCCCCAGGCGTGAATCGTTCAGATTCAGTGTCAGGGAGAGTGCGACCAGGAAAACAGCCCAGATGAAATAATAAAACCGGCGATCGGTGCTCAGAACGAAGGAGCCGAGAGAGAGCCGCGGAATGCCCGGAAATCCCGATGGGCCTCCCGTGAGAGGCTCCATCTGGTTGAAAAGGATCGTGACGATGATGTTGAATCCCAGGGTGGCCATCACCAGGTAGTTGCCCTCCAGGCGCAGGGTGGGCAGGGCCAGGAGCAGGCTGGTGGCAGCCACCAGGATGATGGCGAAAGCGAAAGCGCCGGGCAGGGGCCACTGCCAGGTGGTGCTGGCAATGGCGGAAAGGTAGGCTCCGAGACCGTAAAAGGCAGCATGACCGATGGAGACCTGCCCCGTGGAGCCGATGAGGAGATTGAGCCCCAGCACCACCAGCGCATTGAGGGCCAGCACATTGAGAATGAGCAGGAAGTAGTCGTTTTCCAGTCTGAAGGGGAGGGCTCCGACACAAATCGCCAGGAACACGATTGTCCGCCAATCCTTGGGGATAAAAAAGAGGCGGCTCATTTGATGCCTTCCCGTGGACGGATTCCGTGTCGGTGGAAAAGACGGGGGAGGAGCATGGCTAGAGCCTTTTCACGCGGGCGCTTCCGAAGAGTCCCGAGGGCCGCACGAAAAGGATGGCCAGGAGGATGATAAAGGCGATGGCGTCTTTGTAAGCCGAGGAGATCAGTCCTGCGCCGAACGATTCCAGGATGCCCAGCAATAGCCCTCCAACCACTGCACCCACCGTGCTCCCGTACCCTCCAAGGATCGCTCCGGCGAAGCCTTTGAGTCCCAGCATCAACCCGGCGTCGTAGCTCATGCTCGTGATGGGGGTGACCAGGATTCCCGCCAGGGCACCCAGTGCGCCGCTGAGGGCGAAGGCCAGGGCCACCAGCTTCCGCACGGAAATGCCCAGAAGCACCGCTCCAAAGGGATTGTCCGCCGCCGCTCTGACAGCCTTGCCGAGGAGGGTGCGGTGGAAAAACAGGTAAAGCAGCCCCAGAACACACAGAGATATCCCAAGGATCCACGAGGACTGGGGCATGATGGCTGCATTGAAAAGCACAATGGGGGATTCTCCTCCCAGGGGAGGAAAGATGTGGGAATTCTTACCCCACACCAGCATACCGGCTCCCCGAATGGAAATGGAAGCGCCGACGGTGATCATGACAAGGGTCAGGATGTCGCGGTTCCTGGAATGGCGCAGAGGCCCCTGTTCGAGAGCGACCCCAATCACCGCAACAGCGGCAGTGGAAATGAGGAAGGCAAGAGGCATGGGAAGCTGCGCCACATGGGTGAGGGAAACCACCATCATGGCCCCGAGCATGACGAATTCCCCCTGAGCGAAATTCACCAGCCCCGTGGCGTTCTGGATCAGGCAATACCCCAGGGCGATGAGGGCATAAATACTCCCCGTCGTGATGCCCGATACGAAAAATTGCGGAATCAAAAGCCAGAACATGGGAAGAGATCACCCCCCGGGGATATCCCGGACTATGAGCAGAAGCATTCTAACAGTTCTTGACTGTCACCGAGCCGGTCATTCCGGATGTTGCGGACGGCAATTTTCAGCCCCGGCTCTTCCCGGCCTCCATCGCTCCGGCTCGGAAGGCTTTGAGGGAGAGCTCCAGCCGCTTGCCACCGAGCCTCTGAAGCGTCGCTTCCAGTTGCTCCGTTCCGCAGAAAAGGGCGCCCGATCCCACAGCGAAGCCGAGGAGCACCAGGTTCGCCGCGATGGGTGCTCCAAGGTCCTCGGCAATCCGGGAGGCATTGAGCGAATGCTTTCCCTCGGAGTCGGGGACATTGGAGATGACGGTGCCGTCGGGCTTCAAATAAAATCCGTGGGCCTTGACGGCGTCAGGATGCAGAGCCACCAGCACATCCGCTTTTCCGGGACGGACGAGCGGGCTCGACATTCCTTCGCCAGACCCTCCATCGGCGATCTTGAGATGGCTGATGACATTTCCGCCCCGCTGTGCCATCCCGTGGGTTTCAGAGATGAGTACCGAATACCCCTGCTCCAGGGCCGTTTCCGCGAGCAGTTTGGTGATGAAAAGGACGCCTTGTCCGCCCACGCCGCTGACTATGATCTGCTGCATTTTGACCTCGTTCATGAATTGCCCTTCACTGCCTGAAATAAAGCCTGAAACGTCAGGGGGTATTGGAAACTGCTTCCAGGGCCCCGTGTGGACAGACGAACCTGCACACGCCGCACCCGGTGCAGAGAGCGTAGTCGATGCGGACCGGCTCTTTTTCGCCCTGAGACTGCAGCGCCGGACATTCGAATTGCTTCACGCAAAGACCGCAGGCCTTGCATTTTTCGCTGACGGCCATTTCCTGCCGGACCCAACTGCCCCGTTGCTGGCGGTCCATGATGCAAGGGCGCCTGGCTATGACCACGGCCACTCCACCTCCATCGGACCGGGTGTGAAGGTCCGCTTTCTTCAGCAGATCCGTAAACGCATCCAGCTTATAGGGGTCTTCGACCTCCACAAAGCCGACACCACAAGCCTTCACAAGCTCCGGAATGGAGAGCTGAGGCACCGGCGTCCCATCCAGCGTGTACCCGAAACCGGGAGTGGGCTGGTGCCCCGTCATGGCCGTCGTGCTGTTGTCCAGGATGACCAGCACGAAACGCGCGCCCTGTACGACAGCGTTGATGAGAGCGGGAATCCCGGCGTGGAAAAAGGTGGAATCCCCGATGGTGGCGCAAATGGGCGGAGCCTCCTCCTGGGGTACCGAACGGTAGGCATGGTAAAATCCCGCCGCCTGGCTGACGGAAGCACCCATGCAGAGCACCGTGTCCACGGCACCCAGGTTCACTCCGAGGGTGTAACACCCGATATCGCTGGGGTAGATCCCCTTGGGGAAGGCTTTTCGAATGGCATAAAAACTGGCCCGGTGAGGGCAACCGGCACAGAGCGTCGGGCGCCTGCCAGGGAAGGTGGATGGCTCCACACGGGGCGCCGGAGGCAGTTGGGCGAAGGTCCGCAGGATGTCTTCCACGCGTTCGGGAAGCAATTCACCCGCCGAAGGCACCATGCCGGTGGTGCGGCCCTGTACTTTTTCCCTGTTTTGGAATTGCAGCTCCATCACCGGATAGCTCTCTTCCAGAACGAGGATCTTGTCGTAATGGGCCAGGATACTGTCCCTGAATTTCGGCGAAAGAGGGAAGGGCATGGTAACCTGGTATACGGGAATTTTCTCCCAGAGTCCCAGGTCCATCATGATTTCCCTGGCATGGGCCAGAACGACGCCGGAGGCCACGATACAGAGTCGAGTCTCCTGAGGAGGAGTGGAAATTCCTGGATTCAAGAGCTTGGGAGCGAGGGACGGCTCTTCGGCGATTTCCGCCAGTTTTTCATTGAGCTGCCCGTGCAGCACCAGCCGAAACTTGGGGGTCGCCGCCCAACGGGCGGGGTACTTTTCAAATTGAGCAATTGAATGGGCGGGGGAAAGGGGCCTCATCTCCATGTCCTGCCGCGCATGGCACACGCGTGTTGTCGGGCGGAACATGACGGGAATCTCGTAACGTTCCGAGAGAGTGAACCCCTGGGGCAGCAGGTCACGGGCTTCTATGGGGGAGGAAGGATCCAAGACGGGGATTTTCGCCATCATGCCCAGGAAGCGGCTGTCCTGCTCTGTCTGGGAGCTGTGGGGGCCCGGGTCGTCCGCCACCACCAGGACGAAGCCGCCCTTCACTCCCGTGTATGCGGCACTCATGAGTGGGTCCGCTGCCACATTGAGCCCCACCTGCTTCATGATGGCCGCCGAGCGACGTCCCGCAAAGCTGTTGGCCAGTGCGACCTCAAAGGCGACTTTTTCGTTGATGGACCACTCCAGGTGGAGGGGCAGCCCCTCCGCTTTCTTGATCTGGACGAGAGTGCCCAGGACTTCCGAAGCGGGAGTGCCTGGATAACTTGTGGCCATGGTGCAGGCCGATTCCACCAGTCCTATCGCTATAGCCTCATTTCCAAGAAGTATCTTTCGCGTGGTCAACTTGTTCTCCTCACCTTGAGGGATCTTCGGGGATCGTCTCCATTCAACTGCAATGAAATTCTTATTTTAAGGGATGTTCATTGGAAGTGCATGCGCAAGACGCTGTCGCCCCGGTGAAGTCGGGGTCTATGAAATCATGACCCATTAAAATTCCTGGATTCAGGCTTTCGAAAAGACGACGGGGGCAGCACGAAAAGCATTCGCTGCGCAGGGATGGGATGCGAAATTGCTTGACCCATGCACAATGCACAGCACAACGAATGCAGCGAGCATCAGTAACAAAGCTCTACCCCGGGGTCAAGAAGGAAAAAACCTGCTATGGGTGGGCCAACAGGGAGAGACTTGACTTTCAGAGGTCGTTTCTGGCGGACATGCTTTATTCCCGCAGGCTTTGCGAGAGAATCCGGAAAAGACCGACGGCCTGGACCGATGTTGTTGACCTAGCCGACGTTTGTCATTCCGGCGAAAGCCGGAATCCAGGAAAACAAAGACTTTCTGGACCCCGGTTTTCACCGGGGTGACGTTACGTCAATAACATTGCATCCTGGACTCCCGCTCGAAGCCTGCGGAGCGAAGGGTTAGAAACAGCTGGGCACCTCGAAAAGCTTCCGGGCCTCCTCGGCAGTTCGGATGGTCGGATTGACGATTTCCGCCCTTTGAACACGATCCACACGGATCTTTCCATCCACCCAGGAGAGCTGAACGGTTTGATACATGTTGGACAGGGAGCTCTGGTTCATGGGGAGCCTTTTTTCGGTGAACCGCATCATACGGTCCGTTGTCCAGCGGGGGGGATAAAAGATCAGGGGATCAAATTCAAAAAATCCGTCCATAATCATGGACCGAACGATGACATGGCGGGGCGGGGAAATGATGGACTTCTTGACGCGTTTTTCGATCTCCGCCACCGTCTGCCGGCTGAGGTCGTTCCCGACGATCTGTGTGGGGAATTCGTCTCCTTCGGGTTGATTGCCGAAATTCCTTTTCACCAGTGCAAGATCTTTGACCACGCGCCGAGTGTCCCAAAAATCCAGGTCGGTGTAGACGTGATACTCATATTGGGTCAGGCTGGGATGGCAGTAGACAATACGTGCCATGATACAACTCCTTTCTTCGTGACTACGGGCCGGCACATCTAGTGGCAGCCACACCCGCAGCCGCACCCTTCCGAAGTCTCATCGGATGCGAGTACGAGGATCTGGTTCAGAGCATAGCGATCGACCAGGTTCTGAATCTCCTGTGCCATCAAATACTGCACAAAAGTCTGCTCGATGTGGGCAACCTGCTTGGCGTAACCCTCCACGGTTTCAGCCATCAAGGGATAGGTATGGGAAACAAGAAGCGTGTCGAACTTCTCATTTTCTTGTGGATTGCTCACGTAGCAAAGCGGAAACCACACTTCACCGGTTTTGAGAAATCCCACATAGAACATGTCATCTTTAGATTTTTCCAGAAAGGGTGTGGATTCCACTATTTCCATGGTGTCTCCTTAAAAAAGGCAAAGGGCATTCGGTCAGTGTACTGGATCTTTCCGGGCTGAAACTGCCTCGGAAAGTCAAGCCTGGCAAACGGGTTTAATGTAACCAGGATCTGTCTTCCTTTCAAGCGTGGCGGAAGCCTGGCAAATCCAAAAGAAGCCCATGGGATGGGCATGTGACCTCCCCCCCAAATGCCTTATCGCGCCGACACTTCCATGTATGCCCTTTCTTGGCTTGAATTCTTGAAACTCTGCTCTCCCTATTCACCGGCCTATCTGGTACAAGAGCGAGTGACAGAGGCAGCTTCGCAGGACGGGCTGTTCCCGTAGTTGACTTTTCGGAAGGAGATCGAACATGCGCAGCATTGAAACCGTGGACAGAGCACCTGTGGTCCTGGCGGAAGGGGCAGTCATCGAACGACTGAACAGACATCCGTCCATACGCCTCGATCCACTGCTCATCAATACGAGCCTGATTTACGACGAAACGGGGCGCGCGGAAATGACGCGCATTTACCGGGAATACATCGACGTGGGCTGCCGGTCGGATCTGCCTTTTCTGCTGGCTACCCCGACGTGGAGAGCCAATGGAGAGCGCATTCCGGCTTCGTCCTACCGGGAAAGGGATGTGATCGGAGATGCAGTCCGTTTCATGGCGGACCTTCGAAGCGCATACGGCCCTTATGCCTCAAAGGTGCTCCTGGGAGGCTTGCTGAGCTGCAGGGGGGATTCTTACAAGCCTGCGGAGGCTCTGCCCGAAAGGGATGCCCTGGAGTTCCATCGGTGGCAGGCGGGGAGGCTGGCGGAAACGGACATCGATTTTCTCCATGCCGCCACGCTGCCGGCGTTGTCGGAGGCAATGGGGCTCGCGCGGGCCATGGCCGAGACGGGCAGACCCTATCTCTTGAGCTTCGTCATTCGCCCCAGCGGCCATCTCCTGGACGGGACATCACTCGCCCGGACCATCGCCGCCATCGACGGGGCGGTGGAACCCAAACCGTGGATTTACATGGTGAACTGCGTGCATCCCACTGTGCTGGAAGCAGCACTGAGA
>DAIQOB010000136.1:0-7247 GCA_036788075.1 Syntrophobacteraceae bacterium | reverse complement strand
ATTTTCCCGCCAAACTGCCAGATCATCAGTCTGGAGGAGGGGTTGAGCCTGCTCATGCCAGGGCAGATCACCTTTTGCGTCATGGCCAGGTTGAGTACGAATGAATACGGCAGGATCATCGGTGCCTCTGTCGGGATTGCATTCCCTTCGGATAGAAATCAGTACGGCTACATCAGTGAATATCATTCCTACGGAAAGGAGAAAATGGAACTCGGCGATTTTGCTGAAGACCTTGCTTCAACGATGCTGGCCACGACCCTGGGTGTCGAGTTCGATCCCGATAAAGACTACGACGAGCGACGTGAAATCTACCAGATGAGCGGAAAAGTCGTTGAATCCCTCTCTTTTCCATGTGTGACCAAGGGCAAAAAGGGCTGTTACGCTACGGTGATCTCCTGTGTGGTGTTCATAGAATGACAGGCGCTCGACAGGTTCCTCACTACCCCCACACAATTCCCACTTTACTGTAGGGCTTCCCTGTCGCGCGCTCCAGGTTCTGCTGGGCCGGCGCGTATGCCCCGTCGATTTTCCTGGCCACCTGGTAATGGGTCACAGCCTCTTTCCGCTGGTCCCGCATCTCGTACAACCCTCCCAGAATATTGAAGGCCTCCGGCCGATGCTGATTGATAAAAATGGCCTTGTGTGCATACACGAAGGCAGCGCTGAACTTCTTTTCGGCGATGCTTTTCCTGGCCAGATCAAGGTAATTTTCATAGGTGAAGGCCGTGGGGCCGCCTTCGGAGATGGCCAGCACCCGGCCAACGATTTCCCTCACTTCCGTAGGTTCAAAGGGCTTCTGGAGGAAGTCCACCGCCCCCAGCTTCATGGCCTCAACCACTGCCTCCACAGTGCCGTAAGCGGTGATGATGATGACTTTCGTCTCGGAAAGCCGCTCGGCAGCCCGGCGCAGAACGGTCAGCCCGTCCATTCCCGGCAGGCGTAAATCCAGGATCATGACGGCGTAAGTCTTTTCGGCCAGCTTTTGAAGGGCTTCCTCTCCCTGGAAGACGGCGTCCGCTTCCAGTCCGATGGCATCCAGAACGGCTTTCAGTGTCAGCCGGATGTTCCGCTCGTCATCCACAATGAGAATACGTGGCGCTCCCATTTTTGCTCTAAACTCCTCATTACCTGCCGGCTAGAGGCAGAGTGAACGTGAAAGTACTGCCCCGGCCGGGCTCGGACTCCAGCCAGATGCCTCCCCGGTGGGCTCGGATAATCTCCTTGCTGATGGCCAGGCCAAGGCCGCTGCCGCCGCTTGCGTCGCCCTGATCCAACCGAACAAATTTATCGAAAATGCGGGATTGCATCTCCCGAGGCACTCCAGGTCCGTCATCCTGAACCTTCATGTGGACTGCATCTCCGACTCTTTCACCCAGAAGCCGGACGTGGCCACCAGAGGGCGTATAGCGCACCGCATTGGCCAGTAGATTCACCAGGACCCAAACGATCTTGTTGGGATCGGCCAGGACTTCCGGCAGGTCCTCCGGCACTTCCACCGTCAGGACGATTCCTCCAGCTTCAGCCTGCGGTTTGATCATTGTGCTCGCCTGCAGGCTCAGGAAGGCGGGCGTTACCGGCTCCAGGGAGATTTCCAGCCTGCCGGCTTCGATCTTGGACAAATCCAGAAGATCGTTCACCAGCGTCTTGAGGCGATTCACTTCCTCATGGCAGACGCCCAGGAGTTCCCTCTCCTGATCGGTGAGCTTGGCTGCGGCAGATTCCATGAGCATCCCCACCGACATGCCGATACTGGTCAAGGGGGTGCGCAGCTCATGAGACGCGGTCATGACAAACTCGCTTTTCAGACGCTCCAGTTCCTTCATCCGCGTGATGTCCCTCAGGACCAGCACGGCTCCAGGGATGACGCCCGCGCGCGACCGCATGGGCAGGATCGCCACCTGGAAGAGCTGATCTCCATCGTCCCCGGGGACGGGCAAAACGTTCTCTTCATCCGTCAGGTGCGGAGGTTGACCGGATTCCAGGGCGGCCTTCAGTCCCTGAAAGATCCTTTCATCCCTCACGACCTCCAAAACGTGCTTGCCGAGGGCGTCCTCGGGATCTACCTGGAAAATAGCCGTTGCCTTGGGATTCAGGTTGGTGATGAGGAGCTTTTCGTCCACCACAACGAGGCCGTCGTCCACGCTGCGGATGATAGCCTCGCTTTTGCGCTTTTCGGCGAGCATCTGATCGATGTTCATGTTGTGAAAATGCTTCAACTTCTCGGCCATGTCGTTGAACGCCTCGGCCAGGAGCCTCAGTTCTCCCCCTCCGTGCACCGGCACATGGACTGAGTAATCCCCTTCGGCGAGGTGTGATACTGCGTTCTTCAGCTCCGTCACCGGCCGGGAAATGAGCCGTGAAAGCAAGAGACTGAAAATCATGCCCACCAGGATGGCCGCGCCGCCGATGAGGGATATGAACAGGACCGCCTGCCCCGCCAGGTGCCGGGCCTGCCTGCTGGCAGTGTACATGGCCTCGTGATTCAGCGTCCGAAGTTTAATGCAGGTATCCCGGATCGTCCGAAACCGAGGTAGAATCTGGTCATGATAGAGTGCGACAGCGTGATCCCGATCCATTTCCCTGGTGAGCCGCAGTTGGGACACGTCCTGCAGGTAGGCGGTGTAATGCTTTTCGATGGCTTCCACCACCTCTCTTTCACCCGGGACAGTGATGTTGTCCTTGGCCCGGCCCAGCCACTGCAAAAAGCCGACTTCGCTCTCATGGAGCTCCTTGATGCCGAGCTCCTTGAAATCGAGGAGGATCAGGAGGACACCCGAATCCTGTCGCTCGATATCGTTGATCATGTTTTCAGCAGCCAGGGTGCTGAGATAATTTTCCTGGAGAATAGCGTCGGAGGCCCTCCCCAGGCGCAAAAGGAGGGCGATGGCCAACACCAGGATGAGCGCCACGATCACCATGCCTGCGCCGTAGCCCAGGAATATTTTCGAACGAAGGGTTTTCACGGGAAACAGCCGTCGAAGTCAGCCATGGCAGCGGTCTCTTGTCTGAAGACGATTAAATCTCTATTTGACTTCCCAACTCCACGACGCGCCCAGGGGGGATACCGAAAAAGGTGGACACATTCCATGCGTTACGGGAGAGGAAGGCGAAGAGTCCCTTCCGCCAGCGGGCCATCTTGCTGGGACCGGTGGTCAGCAGGGATTCACGACCCAAATAAAAGGAAGTGGCAAAACTGTCCACATCCATGCCCTGCTCATTGGCCAGATCGATGATCTCCGGCATTCTGGGGGTTTCCATGAAGCCGTAGGACGCCACAATGCGGTAAAACCCCAAACCCTTGTCAGTGATTTCAAGTCGTTTCTCCCGTGGGACATAAGGGGTGTCCGTCGTACCAATGGAGAGGATGAACACTCTTTCGGGAAGGGCTTCGTTATGCTTCAACAGGTGCAGCAGCACCAGGGGAGTACCCGTCGGCGATACCGAGAGGAAGAATGCAGTACCGGGAGTCCGCACCAGTTTGTAGGTCGTGATGTCGTACATGAGAACATCGAGGGGAACCTGGGCCTCTTCGAAACGCTTCCGGAGAATGGCCCGGCCGTCCCGCCAGGTGACCATCATGATGAACAGGAAGACGGCGACGCTCACTGCAAACCAGCCGCCGTCAAAAAACTTGAGGAGGTTGGCCCCGAAGTAAGACAGGTCGAAGCACAGGAAGACGGCGGCAAGGAGCAACGACCTCCAGCGCGGCCAGCCCCAGTTGTAGCGGGTGACGTAAAAATAGATGAGCGTGCTGATGCACATGGTGCCTGTCACGGCGATGCCGTAGGCTGCGGCCAGATTGCTCGATTTCTTGAAGGCCAGAGCCAGGCCGAGGCATCCGATCATCATCATGGAATTGACCCAGGGCATGTAAATCTGGCCCTTGGTTTCGCCCGAGGTGTGTATGATGCGCAGTCGGGGGCAGTAGCCGATCTGAATGGCCTGCTGCATGAGGGAGAATACGCCGGAGATCATAGCCTGGGAGGCGATGACTGCCGCAATGGTAGACAGGGCTACCATGGGATAGAGGAGCAGCCGGGGCACCAGCCCATAAAAGGGATGGACAGCCGCCTGTGGATCTTCGAGCACGAGGGCGGTTTGCCCCAAATAGTTCAGCAGGAGGGCGGGAAAGACCAGAACGACCCACGAAAGCCGAATGGGACCGCGCCCAAAATGCCCCATGTCGGCGTAGAGGGCTTCGCATCCCGTGATGCACAGCACCACGGAGCCGAGCACCACGATACCGTGCAGCTCATTGAGTGCAAAAAAGTGGACGGCGTGGCGGGGGTCCAGGGCAGCCAGGATTCCCGGCGAGCGCACGACCTGTAGGAAACCCAGGAAACCCAGAGCAGTAAACCAAAAGATCATGATGGGGCCGAAAATCTTGCCGATACGCTCCGTGCCCTGGCTCTGGACGAGGAAGAGGCCCAGCAGGACGCCGCAGGAGATGGGCAGAACAAAAGGCTCGGCGGCCGTCGTCGCCACATTGAGCCCTTCCATGGCCGAGAGCACGGAGATGACGGGAGTGATGAGCCCTTCACCACACAGGAGGGCAGCCCCAAAGATGGCCAGGAGAACCAGCACGTTTACCCGCTGGGGAGCGACACTGTTCCTGCCCTTGCTCAAAAAGAGTGCGGCCAGGGCGTAAATACCGCCCTCCCCATGGTTGTCGGCCCTCAAGATGAACATGACGTACTTGACGGTCACCACCATCGTCAGGGACCAAAAAATCAGGGACATGACGCCCAGAATGTTATCGGGGGTAATCGTCATGGCGTGGGGGCCGTGGAAGCATTCTTTGACGGTGTAAAGCGGGCTGGTGCCGATGTCGCCGAAAACCACTCCCAGTGCTCCCAGAGCCAGGACCAGTTTCCTTTTGATAGGGGAATTTCCGCCTGATTCTCCGTGAAGGGATGACGAGACAGGTTCCGCCGAGACGGATTGAGGCGACTGCTCCGCCCCTGAGGTCGAAGATGCGCTCATGGAGTTCCTCCAAACCATTTCTTCCCGGGAGGTCACGCCTCCGGGCAACAGGTCCGGAAGGTCTCTCCCCATCGACGTCTACGAGGTTAGCTGTAGGGCTCGGACCGATGAGGTTGTCCTACGCCTGAAGGCGATGCGCCCCAAATACCCGGGTTCCCCGTTCCTGCCGGCTGTGGCTGGATTTGACGTTGCTTTCTTGGTTCCTATTTACCAGTTCTGAGAAAATTAGTGAAGTGATATGAGATTGCTCAAGGACGGCTCCAGGGAATGAATCCTGACGAAGCTGTACGATTGTAAGGACAAAAAATGCTAAAATAAAAAGGTAGTCTCTCAAGTCAAGCCCCATGTGCAGACACAAGGGATGCTTCGAACGACTTCCTGGAGCTTTCCCGCTGTTGGAAGGAGGGTGCATCATGTTTTTGGAACTGGGACGCATAGCCATCGAGGCCATCGAATGGGGGCCGGAAACCCTCATCGAAGGGACGGTTCTCTACATCAACCGGCAGGAGCTCCTGGAAAGGGTGAGGCAGGGAGACTCCCGTATCACGGGGGTGCAGGTGGACATCGCCCGGCCGGGGGAGAGTGTGCGGATCATTCCCGTGAAGGATGTCGTCGAGCCCCGGGTCAAGGTTCAGGGAAAGGGTGGGATATTTCCCGGCCTAATTTCGGGCGTGGAAACGGTGGGGACGGGAAGGACCCATGTCCTCCAGGGATGCTCCGTCGTCACTGCCGGGCAGGTCGTGGGGTTCCAGGAAGGGATGATCGACATGACCGGTCCGGGCGCCCGCTATACTTCCTTTTCCAGGCTGCTGAACGTAGTCCTGGTGGTGGACGTTCACGAAGGCATCTCCCGGCACGACCACGAAGAGGCACTTCGGCTGGCGGGATTGCGCGCTGCCGCTTACCTGGGAGAAGCGGGCCGTCATGTTGAACCGGCCTGGGTAGAGCGGTTCGAGGTGTGCCGCCCCTTGGAAGCCAAGACCCCCGCCACGGACCTTCCCCGGGTGGCTTATGTCTATATGCTCCTGAGCCAGGGCCTGCTGCATGACACGTATCTTTACGGGCGCGATGTAAAGACGCTCCTTCCTACCCTCATCCTGCCCACCGAAGTCATGGACGGTGCCATTGTGAGCGGAAACTGCGTTTCAGCGTGCGACAAGAACACCACCTATCACCACCAGAACAATCCCATCATCCAGGAACTCATGGCGAGGGACGGCATCGATCTGCATTATGTCGGGACCGTGGTCACCAACGCTAATGTGACTCTCAGAGACAAGATGCGGTCTTCAGAATATGCCGTCAAACTGTTGGAAATGCTTGGAGCCGACGGAGCGGTCCTCTCCAAGGAAGGTTTTGGCAATCCCGATGCGGATGCCATGATGTACTGTTCCAAATTGGAAGAGCGAGGAATTCGCACCGTTCTGCTCACCGACGAGTTTGCGGGAATCGATGGAGCGTCTCAGTCCCTTGCCGATACGACTCCCAGAGCCGATGCCGTCGTGAGTGTGGGAAACGCCAATGAACAGATCATCCTGCCGCCCATGGAGAAGGTGATCGGTGATATCCGGGTCATTGAAAGAATGGCGGGAGGACAGTCCGGCTGTCTTGTCGAGGGTGAGATCCGAGCCGAGCTCCAGGTCGTCATGGGGGCAACCAATGAACTGGGCTTCGAAACCTTGTACGCTCGGGGAGAATAGGGGGATTTCATGGGAAAAAAGCTGAAGGCAATCCACTATCTCAATCAATTTTTCGGGCAGATCGGGGGAGAAGACAAGGCCGATGTGGAGCCCCTGGTCAAAGCGGGTCCCGTAGGTCCCGGCGTCCTTTTCCAGGAGCTCTTCGGTGAGGAAGTCGAGATCACGGCCACGCTCATCTGCGGGGACAATTATTTCGGAGAGCACATGGATGACGCAGCAGCAGCGGTGCTGGCGATCATCGAGGGCTATCGCCCCGACGTGGTGGTGGCCGGCCCCGCCTTCAATGCGGGGAGGTATGGAATGGCCTGCGGTGCAGTATGCGCCGCTGTGGCAAAGCGGCTGGGGGTTCCTGCGGTGACGGGAATGTTTCCCGAAAATCCGGGGGTCGAATCTTATCGGAAGGATGTCACCATCGTGGAAACGAAGGCCACCACCGCCGGAATGCGGGACGCCGCCCAGCTCATGACCCGCCTTGCCCTCAAGCTTGCTCGAAAAGAATCGCTTGGGACTCCCCGTGAGGAGGGATATCTGCCGAGGGGGATCCGTCGGAACACCTTTGCCTCG
>DAIQOB010000135.1:0-7252 GCA_036788075.1 Syntrophobacteraceae bacterium | reverse complement strand
TGAAATGGTAAGGCGGACCGATGTCGTCATCCGATTCCGCCAGTGTCGAAAGAAACTTTTCAAAGAGGGCTTCAACCTGCTGGAGCGGATCACCTGAGGGCTGAAGGTTGGCCAGCCGGTACTCCAGGGTGACCTGCCTCGGAATGGTGAGAACATTCGAGGTCTCGAGGACATGCACGGGATCGTCGGCCTGCTCGGATCCGATGAAAAGGAGGGGGAAGGACTGCTCATCCCCCTCCGGGACAGACCCCGCCAGGACCACATAGAAGCGGTTGAGCTCCGAACGCACCTGGGCCGAAAGGTGTCCTCTTCGAAAGGAATCCGTTTCCGTACGGAAGAAGCCGAGGGCGGATTCGGCAATGTCATGGAAATCAGAGAGTCCCGCCTGCGCGACATATCTCTGGAATTTTTCACACAGCCGAATCCCGAAGCCGGCGCCACCCGTTACCGCTATGACCTCGGGTCCCAGGGGGAACAGCTTTTGTACCTGCAGGTGCTGGGCCTCATCGGGGGATTTGCCTTCGAATGCCACGGCCCGGCTGTCCGTGGCTATGGCAATGCCGTTTTCCGAGCGATACAGAAGGATCTGAGTCACGGGCTCTCCTCGTGGAATGGGCTTGTTTCTGCTCTCCGCGTAACAGCTCCTCCGGAGATTGTCAAGAAGATCCCCGGTCATGCCACCGATGCAATGCCGAATGGGCGATCCTGATCCTTGGAATTCTCCAAAATGCCTCGTTGCAGGAAATCTTCGCTCACATAATCCAGGCCGAGACTATTCAGGGTCTCCCGGGTGGGAATCCCTCCATTATTCCAGCCTTTGAATGCGTAGTAGGCATCGAGCACCTTTTGTTCCATCTCGGGGTCTCTTTTCTTCCAATGGTCGGCGGGAGGGGCCTCCTCATTTCTTCTCAAGCCTCTCCTTACATTGATCGCCCTCACCAAATTTCGGTTTCTGGCAGCGATCTTCCACAGGCCCTCCGAGTCTACATCCAGGCCGACCGCCAATGATATAAAGGCAGGCAAATTATAGATATGGTACGGAGGCCTCCCGCCAAACTGCCCCCTGAAGGAGGACAAAAAGGCACACGTTCCTATGGCGTCGTCGATATAATGCATGGTTTCATTCCAATCCGCTATATTGACAGATGCCTCTATGGACGGATGCTGACGTGGCTCCCAGTCCATGAACCATTTTTTGAATCTCTCAGGAGCCGCGTCCCAACCCTCCACAAACTCTCTTCTCTTTTCCAAATCAGGCTCGGGTACCTGAGGATAGGAACCCTCAATTTGGGTGATGTTCATCTTCTCACCCGTGGCATACATGAGGTAATAAGGGTAATTGATCGTTCCCAGCTTGATGGGCACCTGCTCGAATTTTTTTATGGTGTTGTGATCATATGCTTCAGCGCCGTTGCCGATCCGCCGGGCTGCCCAATAGACTCCATTGGCCAGAACATCACCTATCCCTTCACGTCGAACAATTTTTTCCACCAGGTAAAAGAATCTTCCTGCGCCGTCCGCCGGGAATGCCGGCAGGTCCTGGTCGGTCAAAATGCCGGCTTCGTAGAGCTCGATGGCGAAGGCCATGACCTGGGGTGTGGAGTATGCGTCCAACCCATACTCCTGGGTGAGGCCAATGATGTTGTAATTGAAATCCAGGTCTTCAAAAGCCGCCATGGCATAAGTCAGCTTACTGTAGCATTTTTGGAAATAGGGACGCCGTCCCGGGTAGCGAATTGATTGATGGCAATCCTTCGGGCAATTATAGCAGCCGTTCCATCGGACGCGCAGCCGGTTTTCCAATGCCACCCAGTTCTCTTCGCGCTCTTTACTCCAAAAATCTTTTCTGCGCATACGCGCGTTGCTCCAGGCAAAATTGTCCACGTGGAACTGGTCGCCTTCTCCATGGGCCATGGAATCCCCGCAATGCGGATTCTCATACATTCCCCTGAGCATGCGGGTGCAAAGCGGAAGAAGCTCGGCTGGTCGGGCAACATAGACGTCTTTTGTGCCACGAACGGCTATTGCCTTCAACCTCTTGTCTCCCATGATCACGCCGACGCCCCGGGATGCGCTGGAGTTATCGTGCTCGATGGAAGCCATATAAACCCTGTTTTCTCCTGCCAATCCGATGGAGGCCACCTGTGTGCCGGGGTCTTTACACTCCTTCTTGATGAGCTCCGCAGTCTCCGAAGCCCCCTTCCCCTGGACATGGGCGGCATCACGAATCTCTACCCTGTCATTATTGATGTACAGGTAGACCAGGTCGGGGGACTTGCCCCTTATGATAATTTTGTCGTAACCGGCGTGCTTCAGTTCCGGTCCAAAATATCCGCCAAACAGCGAATGGGAGTAGCGTCCTGTCTGCGGAGAAAAGGTATCCACAGAGGTGCGGTTTGCACCGGGAACGGGGGTACCGTGCAAAAGACCAGTGCTGAATATGAGCAGATTATCATGGGAAAAGGGATCCACTTCGGGAGGAACCCGGTCCCACAGGATCTTTGCGGCAGTACCCTGGCCTCCCAGATGAAGCTCTGTCGATCTCGGATCGGTTTCCACCTTCTCGATGATTCCTCGAGTCAAATCAATCTCTAAATTGTAGCCAGTCTCTGCGTACCTCATCGCTTACCCTTTCCACTATGGCAAGGCACAAGTCTGTCATCGATCCCAGGCGCCCTTTATAAGTACCTGAGCATATATTTCTTAACATTTTGTCTTGCTGTCCGTTCGCCCTGAGCCTGTCGAAGGGCATGTCTGATTGTGCCCTTCGACAGGCTCAGGGCGAACGGTTTGTTTTGTTAGAAAACTTTTGCTCAGGTGCTTAATTGAATAAATAACGGGTAAAGGATTTTGCCGCGCATTGCTATTGGCTCTTGTCATCGATGATTTCCGTCAGGACCCCGTTGAGTTTTTTGGGGTGCACAAACGCGAACTCACAGCTGCGAAACGGTCGCGCGATCTCGCCCCTGTTGTCGGGGATGAAGGGATACCCCTTACCCTGAAGCTCTTTTACAGCCTCCCGCGTATTGTCCACATTGAAGCTGATGAGCATGACGCCCTCGCCACGGGTTTCGATGAATTTGGCAACGTCGCCATCGGGTGTCGTGGATTCCATCAATTCAAACCCCACTTCTCCGATCCAATAGCGCGCGACCCTTATCTTTTCCGGCTCATCCACGTAGGCGTCATCCGGTTTTTCTTTTCCCAGGAGCGGTTCCCAGGTCTTGCGCGCCTCATCGAGGTTCTTCACTGCAATACAAATATGATCCATCCTATTGATCTTCATGACAGCCTCCCATCCCCAACGCGCTGATCCATCCTCAACGCATCAATCATCGATACAATGCATCTATTCCTCAGAAGCCAATTGGCCCACCAAGCTTCGCTATGCTGCAATGGCTTTCAGCTTGAACCGTTGCAGCTTTCCGGTTTCGGTGCGCGGCAAAGCGGAGATGAATTGGACGGCCCTGGGATACTTATAGGGTGCGGCGTTCTGCTTGACGAAGTCCTGGAGTGTCTTCACCATGGCATCGTCACCCAAATGCCCCGGATGCAGCACAACAAAAGCCTTGAGAATCTGGCCGCGATCAGGGTCGGGAACGCCGATGACCCCGCACTCAGAGACGGCTGGATGTTCCAGCAGAACGGATTCCACCTCGGGACCGGCAACGTTATAGCCGGAAGTCACAATGATGTCGTCCACCCGCGCATGGTAATAAAAATAGCCGTCAGAATCCTGGTGATAGGTGTCGCCGGTGATGTTCCATCCATCTCTAACAAAAGATGTCTGCCGTTCATCGGCCAGGTAGCGACAACCCGTGGGACCCTTGAGCGCCAGCTTCCCGGTCTCCCCCACGGGAACAGGCTGCATCTCTTCGTCCACCAGCATCCCACGATAGCCGGGCAGGATTTTTCCCAAGGCGCCTTCACGATAGTTCTCGGGGTCCGAAGCGAGGTAAATATGGATCACCTCTGTGCCGCCGATACCGTCGTGAATCTGTATGCCGGAGGCTTCCCTCCACTTATTTCGAGTATCCACCGGGAGGGCTTCCCCTGCGGACACGCATTTCTTGAGACTCTGGATGTTGTAGTTTGAGACCAGACCGGCCATTTGCCGGTAGCCGGTGGGAGAAGTGACGCAAATGGTGGTGCGATACTGCTCGATGGCCTCGATGAGGGCGGGCGGAGTGAGCTTCTCCAGCAGCACCGTGCTGGCTCTCGCCCAGAGAGGAAAGCACAGGAGCCCTCCCAGGCCGAACGTGAACGCCAGCGGTGGAGTGCCAATAAAAATATCATCGGCACTGGGCTTCAACCAGGAGCCAGGCACTACCTCACACATGGCCATCACATCTCTGTGCAGATGGATACACCCCTTCGGGACCCCGGTGGTGCCGGATGTGAAAGCAATCAAAGCCGGATCGTCCGCAGCTGTCTCGACAGCGGTGAATTCCGTCGGTTTGAAAGAAAGCTTCTCCAGGAAAGCGTTGTCACCGAAAAGCATTACCTGCGTGAGCTCGGGGCACTCGGGACGTGCCAGGTTCAGCTCTTCAGACAGTGAGGCTTCGCACAACGCATGACTGATGCGCGCAAGGCGTATGAATTGCTTCAACTCCTTGGCGCGCAACAACGGCATGGTGCCCACCGCCACCCCACCGGCTTTCCACACGGCAAGCCAGCAGGCGGCAAACCACGGGGTGTTGGCGCCGCGCAGCAACACACGGTTTCCTGGAACGAGGCCCATATCCTCGGTCAGTACACGCGCCAGCTGATTTACCCTGTTCTGCAGATCACCATATGTCCAGTAGATCCCGTTGCCGAGCACAGCCGTCCGTCCAGCCGCTCCCTCTGCAACCGCCCTGTCGAGCAGAGCCTCAGCCGCATTCAGACGGTCGGGAAATTGGAGCTGAGGCAATTCAAAAATAAACTCCGACAACTGATCGATGGGTGGCAAGTTGTCACGAACAAAACGATCAATGTGTGCAGTGTAGCTCATATTGCCTCCTCACATTCATGCGGTCGTTGAGAGATTGCTGGTGATTCCTCCAAGTGTTGATCGAGACATATCATGGGGATGGCAGTCGGTCAAGATAAAATATAATAGCATTAAGTTTTATGCGATTCTAATACGACAATATGACGCATAAAATCATAATTTTATATTAGAATTCAATTATATAAGTTATTCTTTTATGACAAAAATTACATTAATATTTTTAGTCGAAACGCATTGAGGCTGATGTTTGGATGAACACCAACGATGCTGGAATGAAGTCCGGGAGGCTTTCGCTCAGAAATGAGGAGGAGGGAGGTCTCAAAACTCTCTGAACCCATCACAGCCCGTCTCGGGAGAGGAATGTGAAGCTGGATTTGCCATTTCTAAACCGAATGAACCTTGGAAGCATTTCCATCGTATTTCCATATCGTTTAAAAAACCAACTCACAGCAACTGTGATTTTAGGGGTGTTTGGGCAGGAAATATGTGGTATAAAGGTGATCTGGATCACATTTTTCATTCTTAGCCATCAAAACCTAATATTATTTACATCATTAAGAATGGGATGATCATACATTGACGACCAAATCTCAGGACACAACAAAAGAAGGTGCCAGATCGAAATCCAATCGATCGGAAGACAAGAAAGCGACCCTCAGCAAGAAAGCTGAAGACACCAGGGAGCGCATCATCAACAGTGCGAAGCTGCTCTTTGCTGAAAACGGTTTCCTAAAAACGACGGTGGTGGACATCTGCCGCCAGGTTGGACTCTCAGAGGCTGCCCTCTATGAATACTTCAAGGGGAAGGAAGACCTCTTGCTTGCCATTCCTGACCTATGGGTCAATCAACTGCTGAGGGACCTGGAGGATCAGATGTTTGGGATCAAAGGAGCATTCAACAAGCTGAGGAAGTATATCTGGTGGATGTACCGCCGCATCGAGGAATCGCCCCTGGATGCCAAGATCGTGTACTTGTTTCTTAAAACCAGCGCCGGTTTTATGGAGACGTCGGTCTACACAAACGTCAGGAGCCTCTACCATTATCTCATCGACATCTTTGAAGAAGGCAAGCAATCCGGAGAGATGCGACCCGATCTGGATCCCTTTGTCGCTCGTACACTCGTCATTGGTACGATCGATCATGTCGTCACTGTCTGGCTGCTCAAGAATATGTCTTATTCGCTGTTTGAAAAGATAGAAGAAACCTTTGATCTCCTGGAGAGCGCTTTTTCCAGGAAAGGACATTGCGCCATAACGCCGCAACAATGATCGGTCAGCTCCCACGCGATATTTTAAGCGTAAAGGGTCGGGGAAGTGGATTTCCGGTTAGAGAAAAAAGCCCTCCGAACGACTGAACGGTGAGGACAGAGGGTAAGCTCTCCTGGGAATGGGTGCAAAATGAACCCACCTGAAAAGCCTTCTCATGGCTAACCTCTTCCCGCCAGTCCCTCCCGCAACCGCTCCGCTGCCTGTGAATTATACAATATCCTGTTAATTCAATCGGTAACCTACAGAGGTGTGTGCCGCCGCTCCCTGTATTTTATCTCTCTCACCCGATGGCACGGGGATTGCGTGAAGAAGATCCAGTGGTGAAAGGAATTGAAGGGTTGGGAACAGCACAACGCACAGCAGGGGAAGTGGAATCATGCTGGCCATACCTGTTTTTCGCGACCGGGTGGCTCCGGTGCTCAACTGGTCAAAAAGGGTTCTGATCGTTTTCGATGAGGAACTGGAACCCTCTCGAGGGGAAGATCTCTTTTTTCCATCGGCGACGGGCTTCGAAATCCTGCGATGCCTGAAGGATAAGGGGGTTCACACCGTCATATGCGGGGCCATCAGCCGGGAGCTCCTCTGCTACGCGGCCAACCTGGGGATAAGGATCCTCTGCGGGGTTTCCGGGCCCGTGTTGGATGTCCTGTGTGCGTACAGGGGCCGGCAGCTGGAGGAACCGCGCTTCTGGCTTCCGGGGTGCCGTGGTCAGCGTCAGTACCGGGGAGGCTGTCCCCGGAAGGCCCATGGGGAGCTCGAGGATGAAGGGCCGGGTCATGTGCCCGGAAAGGCGGCAGGCAGGGGGCAGTGCCTCGGGCCGGGACGTGGCTGGCGAAGTGTAGGAGACAGCGATTTGGAGTCCAATGCCCCTGGAGTCCTCCCGGGCTCGGATATGCGAGCTTTCTGCCTGTGCCCTGCCTGCGGTACGGAAGTCCTGCACCAGCGGGGGATCCCCTGTGCCCAGATGCGCTGTCCCGCGTGTGATCAGCC
>DAIQOB010000134.1:0-7259 GCA_036788075.1 Syntrophobacteraceae bacterium | reverse complement strand
CGCACCCGTCTTCCGTCCAGCATTTCATCCTGCGAAAGAAAGTCGACGTCAGGACGACAGAAAATCTGGAAAACCCTGTGTGCATTGAGAGAAATGAGGCCTTGGGGTATGATTTCAAAGCGTCGTGAGCTCCTGCTGGCGGTGTACGAACGTCTCTACCAGGCTTTTGGCCCGCAGCACTGGTGGCCTGCCGACACACCCTCCGAAGTCATCATCGGAGCCATTCTCACTCAGAACACCTCGTGGAAAAATGTCCGCCAGTCCATACAGGTCCTGCGTCAGCACGGACTCCTGAATTTTGAGGCACTTTCAGACCTTCCCGTGTCAGAACTGGCGTCCATGATCCGCTCTTCAGGCTATTACAACCAAAAAGCCCGAAAGCTGAAGGCCTTCTGCGAATATCTCCGCGCGCAGTGGCAGGGAGACCTTTCGACCCTCCTCTCCCGGGAAATGGACGATCTGCGCCGGGATCTCCTGCAAGTCCATGGAATAGGACCCGAAACAGCCGACTGCATCGTCCTTTACGCAGCGTATCACCCCTCTTTCGTAGTGGATGCGTACACCCACCGCATTTTCCACCGCCATGGATGGGTTGGTGAAGACGTGGATTACCACAGCCTGAGAGACTACTTCATGCAAGCCCTGGAACCGGACGTGACGTTCTTTCAGGAATACCATGCCCTGCTGGTCCGCACGGGACACCTTCATTGCAGACGAAAACCGAATTGTCTTTCCTGCCCGTTGAACAACCGGAGAGAATGATAGATAGACATGGCAATCTGTGGTAATAGATAAAAAAAGTTTTTCCACACATCTGCCCCGGGAGTGGAGACACTGTTGTTGACTCAACGTCACCCCGATGACAAATGGGGGCCAGAAAGTCTTTATTCTACTGGATTCCGGCTTTCGCCGGAATGATGAAAGTTGGTTCAGTCAATAAGACTGGGTTGGGGAGATGGCGTCGGGGAGGCGGCAATTTTTTGCGCCGGCCTCGTGGAAAGGGTTCTTAAAAGCCGCCATGCATGCAGCGATGGTGATGATGATATGAGGATGGAGAGGAAGAGCGATGATCTCGGTGAATAAGATTCTGGTGCTTGTTGACTTTTCGAAAGATTCTGAATTGGCGGTTCACTTCGGTCTGACCATCGCGAGGAATCAGAATGCACGCATCTATTTCCTCCACATGGTCAACCAGCGCATCATCGATGCAGTACAGCAGCTCAGCAGCAAAGGGTACAAGGGCGATTTCCTGAAAGCCATGAAGAAGCTCATGGTAGATCGGGAAAACGAATTGAAGGAGTTCGTTCCGGAAGAATTGCGAGAGGGGCTGGACGTAGAATTTCTCCTTCGCAAAGGAGAGCCCGCTGAAGAAGTGGTCAACCTGGCCAAGGAATTATCCATCGATTTGATCGTCGTGGGAAGCCAGGGAAACACGGCTCTGGCAGGAGGGTCCATCGGCGGTGTGGCCCAGAGCATGGTGAACAACGCCCCCTGTCCTGTCCTGGTGGTGCGCCCCGTGGAGCATGACTTCATCGCATAGCCTTCAGGAGGGGGCGGGTATTCCCGAATTCGATCTCCCCGTAGCAAAGCGGTAGCACGACAGGGTGGGAGGGATCGAGCACAGGTAGTAGGACCTGCAGGCTTACCCCAGAGGTTCGAAATTCAAACTGTGAGACTTAAACGATTTCCCACGAGCACTGCAAAAGACTGTCAGGCGCCGATCGTTCAAAAGAGTGAAGAGTCCCCTCGCTATCGGTACCCCATGTCTACATTGGAATGGACGGAAGCAGTTGAACGGATAAGGGACGGGATTTCAGCACCAAACCAGGAAAAAGCTCAGCAATTCATGCACTGTATCACCTGGGGCATTGAAAGGTTGGATCCTATCATGCACCGCTACTGCATGGAAACCTGCCCCAGCTGCCCGGACCCGTGTTGCACGGGAAAAGAGGTATTTTTCAACCAGGCGGATCTCTTGTACCTGACGGTTCTCAACAGCCAAATTCCCCCGGGACAGACACGTTCCCATCCTTGGGAAGCCTGTCGGTACCTGGGTGAAAAAGGATGTACGCTCTCCCGGTTTCATCGTCCCTACGTCTGCGTGTGGTTCCTCTGCGACGTACAGATGAAAATATTGAGCCATGAACCCACCAGGTTTCAAAGGCGTTTCCTGGAAACCCTCCAAAACATCAGGGCCCATCGTCTCGCCCTGGAATCCCTCTTTGAGCGCAATGCACAGGGAGCCTGAAACAGGAATCAGGGACTGTACACTTTCATCCTCCATTGGGACTAACGATTGGCAGGTTGCCCTCAGAGAAAAAAGTCAAGCCCCGTCATCTGTCGCATTCCTCACCACATCTTCAGGAGACACTGGATTCCAAGGCTATTTTCCTCTGCTGCCGCTCGGCCAGGTACTGCTTGAGCTTTTGAGGCAGACCACGCTTTTTGGCCGATCGACTGCGCAACCGGGTCAACACCCTCGCCGCCAGAGGCTGCTTCAGAGGAAAACCCCATTTTCTCTTGTACTCCCTGGGTGTCAACTGGTGGCTCTGGAGATGATTCGCCGTCAGCTGTCGGAATTCCAATCCGCACTCCAGGCAGGTCACTTTATCCTCCTGAATGGAAGCGCGAGGATCCATTGTCATGGGCTTAACCGTATCCGTATAAGGCTCGACGCCTTCCCCCTCCTCCATCGGGAGAGCCCTGTCTTCCAACTCGGCACGCTGCATCTTGTGTAAGACATTATATAATCTTATGAGCGAGGATTCGATTTCATCCTCACTCATCTTATTCATTGCCACCTGGCTCTGAACCATTTCCACCGCGAGTTCCAACAGTCTTTTGTCCATAGCATTCTCTCCCTTCCCAAATATGCCATACTCATGAACGTATAAAATATTGTCCGTGCAAAGCTGTTGAATACCATATTATTCTAAAATTAAGAGGGAATTGGCTTTAGGCAAGGCTTGAATGATTTGGCTGAAGGGAGGGAAACAACGCAGGGTAAGTACCTGAGCATATATTTCTTAACATTTTGTTTTGCTGTCCGTTCGCCCTGAGCCTGTCGAAGGGCACAATCAGACATGCCCTTCGACAGGCTCAGGGCGAACGGTTTGTTTTGTTAGAAAACTTTTGCCAAGGTACTTAAGTCATCACAGGGTCCGAGGGGGTTTGAAGTCCCCCTTTGATGGGGGGAGTGAGGGGGACGGGATGTGCCGCGACGTTCACACCCCCCTGCCCCCCCTCAAGGAGGGAAGCGCACTGTCCCATAGGAGGAAAACTTTCGCCAACCTGTGCTAGAGTTTACCAAGGACTTTCTCAACCGGTCGGCGCTCTGGAATATAAACGCAGGCCATTTTGCCTTCATTCCATTCTTGGGATACATAGAGGCTGCAATAACAGCTGCCGTATTCTTTCACGTCGGGCTCTCGATAGACGCACGGGCAGGTGATGTCCTTGTCCCATTCCCTGTCACCGCACGCCAACCGGCATGGGCAGGCCATATAGCCGTATCGATCCTTATTGATCAGGAGGCCTTCGAGCAGTTCAAAAACTTTTTCCTTGTCCTTGTTGAAATAGTAGCCCTTGGGTTCCTGGACCTTTCTCAGTGCATCATAGAGCTGTTCGACAGTCATCATAAATTCAGGGCCTCCCTGATCTCATCCTCCCTGAATCCGACGATGATCTTGCCCCCAATGACGATGGTAGGAAATGAGCAACTGGGGTTGATCTGCCGAATCTCTTCCACCATCGCCTTACGTTCGTCACCGGTCAGCTTATCGACGTCGATGCACTCGTATTCCACGCCACAATTGTTCAGAAGATCTTTCGTATTTCTGCAGTGGCTGCAGGTACTCAGGGCATACAGTTTCACATCGCATTTACTCATTCTCTGCCTCCTTTGCTATTTGCTCCGTTGGGAATTGACCATTGCACCATGACAGCGAAAAAATAACCTTTCAAGCCGAAGCCTTCTTATAATCACCTCCGGCAGCGCCTGCCACTGTGAAGGACAAATCATCCCGTATCCCCAGTCGAGTCAGCGCAAAGTCGTATCGGACCGGGTCTTGGGGAGTGAGGCGTCTGAAATGTTCTGTCATCTCCAGGGCCGATCGCATATCCGCCTGCTTGCGACAAATCAATCCCAGCAACCGTCCTATTCGGTGCATATGCGTATCCAGAGGGACAATCAGGCGTGCCGGTTCAATCCCCGTCCATCCACCGAGGTCCACAGCGTCGGACCGGACCATCCACCGGAGGAAAAGATTCAGACGCTTGCAGGCGCTACCTTTTTCAGGCGAGGGCAGAAACATGTCCAGGTTGTATCCCGTAGAGGCACTCAGCTCTCGAACGAACAGCGTGAGAGCCGGAAGCACCGTGGTGTCCCTTTCCGACATGCCGGAGAGGAAACAAGCCTGCAACGAGCCAAAACTTCGGAGAACTTTCCTGATTCCTTTCAGGAAGCTCGCCATTTGCTCCCCCGTTGTGAAGCGATGTTTGAAATTCTTGAAAGTCTCCCTGAAATCGTTGGGAGAATTTCCCATGACAAATTCGAAGGGAGATGCACCCATGGGATGCAAAACAGAAGCGACACTCTTCAAAATTTGATTGACACGCCCATAGGCGAGACAAGCGGCCAGCAATCCGGCAATTTCGCGGTCTCTTGTATCCTCGTACTGGTAAAGAAATTCCAGGGGATCCGGATGAATGTACTCCTTCCGGTTGTACCTTGCATAGAGGGTCTCCAGAGCAAGGACGTCGAATTCCAAAGAGAGGCAGGCTCTGTGTTCTGTTGCATCATATTTTCTGCCCATCCCGGTTCGTAAACGCTCCCTTCATTCCCGACTGCCCATCCGTGACGGTCAGGGCATGTTCCAATCTTTTGATCTGCGTCAATAAAATCTTCAAAAGGATATGCTACAAATAGCATGAACCAAATGGATTGAATAGATGCCTTTTGAAGAACCGTGAACATCCCCTTGGAAGAGGAATGTCTCTCATATGAAATGGACGAAAGAAGCCGAAGAGGCAGTGTCCCGGGTCCCCTTTTTCGTGCGCAAGAAGGTACGAAAGAGAGTGGAAGAGCTGGCAGCAACTTCCGGCGCTGCGGTGGTGCGCATGGATCATGTCAAGTCATGTCGGGAGCAATTCCTGAGCAACATGGAAAGCCAGGTGAAAGGGCACCAGATCGAAACCTGCTTTGGTGGCGGTGGCTGCCCCAACCGGGCTGTCGAAACGCACTGGGTGGAGAAGCTCGAAGAAATGCTGGCCCGCAAAAATCTCAAGGTTTTCTTGAAAGAGCGGGTCCAGGGGCCCCTGAAAATGCACCACGAGTTTCGTATTTCCATTTCCGACTGCCCCAATGCCTGTTCCCGACCTCAGATTGCCGACATCGGCATCATTGGCGCACGCCGTCCCCGTGTCGTTTCCGGCGCATGCACCCGCTGCGGCGCCTGCATGGAAGTCTGCCGGGAAAAGGCGATGGTGCTGAGCGATTCCCATGACGATCCATTTCTGGATATGGACCGGTGCATCGCCTGTGGGCAGTGCATCAACGTCTGCCCTTCGGGCGCGCTCCAAGAAGCCGAGAGAGGCTATCGAATCCTCCTGGGCGGAAAACTGGGAAGGCATCCTCGCCTCGCAAAGGAGCTTGAAGGAATCTACTCTACCGAGGAAACTCTCCAGAAAGTGGAACAGTGTCTGGATCACCATATGAAGCACAACCGGGGTGGAGAGCGTTTCGGAGATCTCCTGGACCACACTCCGCTTGACGCCGAGCAGCAGTGAACGTTTTCGCCTCCCATTTGACCTGGAAACAGACCTCCCCTGCCACAGGTGCGCCCGTACCCTCGGGGAGAGTCGGACGTTCTAAGGATTGCTGAACAATTCCTCCGGAGCCTCGCATACCAGGGAGGCCGCCTTTTTGGACTCCACAAAATGAGCGGCAGCCAATGCGGCTGTACATCCATCCGCAGCAGCGATAACGATCTGCCGGGCGTACTTTTCCCTCAGGTCTCCCACGACATAAAGGCCGCGAATCCCCGTTTCACACTTCTCGTCCGTCACCACATACCCTTCGGCATTCATCTTGACCCCGGCGGGGACGAGCTGGTTGTTCGGGAAAAATCCGATGAACACAAAAAAGCCGTCTGCAGCAAGCTCCCGCTCCTCTGCCGTCTTCGTATCCTGGATGCGCACAGCACAGACTCCCCCTTCATCGGCCTTGATCTCCACGGGGATCGTGTTCCACAGGATCTCGATCTTGCATTCGGCCATGACCCGCTGCTGCAAAATGCGACTCGCCCTCAAAGCATCCCGGCGGTGCAGCAGGTAAACGTGATTGGCAAGTTTGGAAAGATAGAGCGCCTCTTCCATGGCCGTATCGCCGCCGCCGACCACCACGACGGTTTTTCCCCTGAAGAAAAAACCGTCGCAGGTGGCACAATAGGATACGCCCTTTCCATAGTATTCGCTTTCGCCAGGGATGTTCAACTTCCTTGGGCTTCCACCTGCAGCCAAAATGACTGCATGTCCTCTCAGGGCAAGCCCGTTGGCAAGCTGGACCGTGTGGTGTTCGACACCCGGCTCGATGGCAACGACCTCCTGGTTGATCACTTCCAGATCGTAAGCTCTGGCATGCTGGAGGAACTTGTTGGACAAATCGAAACCACTGATCTCCTCGATTCCCGGATAATTCTCCACGCTGTCACTGATCGCCACCTGGCCACCGGCTACTCCTTTTTCGATGAGTACCGCTTTCAGTGCCGCTCGCATGGCATAAAGTCCCGCCGTCAGCCCCGCCGGGCCCCCTCCCACAATGATCAGATCGTACATCCCATTCTCAGACACAACGCACCTCCTTAGGAATCGTTATTCTCTTCACGAAAGCTAAAACTAACACATCAACTCCCAAGTGCAACAAATGATTCAGCCCTGCTGTATTCCCTCCCCACGTTTTCAAGGGGAACTGGGGAGTGCTTTTGACACCTTCTCTCCAACATGCATTGTCTCATGGGAGGAGCTCACATATCCTGTCGAACGTCTTGTTGGCAGCCGGCAAATCCGACTCACCGGGAGCTCCGTCCAGCATCCTTTGAGAAAAGAAACCTTCGAACAAGAAAAAATAGCATGAAAGTTTTCGACTCCATCAAACATTGGGAAACAGAAATACGCCGCAGGGCATCGTCTCATCTGCTCCGCACCTGGCATCCCCCTCCGGATCCAAGGTGCCCGTGTGCCGCGCTTATGCCCGTCCTTCC